>CAZAPZ010000025.1:0-19088 GCA_964487285.1 uncultured Campylobacterales bacterium
TACCATAGATATTCTTGCAAAATTCAAGATTCCGAGAATCATTGAATTTGTTACCTCGGTTCCAAAAACTATCAGTGGAAAAATCAGAAGGATTGAACTTAGAGAAAATGAAATTGCAAGAGTTAGCGAAAGTGAGCTTGCAAAAGAAGACAAAGGTGAAGGCAGGCGATCCAACGAGTATTTTTATTGGGATTTCCCTGAACTGAGCTCAGGAAAAAAATAGTTTCTATATGTCAAGGAGGAGTTTTAGGAACGTTGATCTTAACGGCGGTGATTATGCAGTGGTTTCATTATACTGTTTTACCAAACTAAGGTTGTCTATCGCAATTAAAACGCCTCCGCAAATTAAAGTGAAAGGGGCGAGAAATAAGAAATGATAAATCTAAAATCATCGGTTGATACCGGATCGTCAATCTATAAAGAGCGATATGAACACAATATTGCCAAACTTAAAAAAATACAGAAGATAAAGTCTAAGATTGCTAAGGGCGGTACGGATTCTGCAAGAGAGCTTCATAAAAAAAGAGGCAAGCTGCTTGCAAGAGAGAGAATTAAACTGGTAATTGATGAGGGATCGCCATTTTTAGAGATTAGCCCGTTTGCTGCTTATGATATCTACGACAACAAGGCTCCATCGGCAGGAATTATAACGGGAATTGGAAAGATTTCAGGACACCTTGTAATGATTGTTGCCAACGATGCCACCGTCAAGGGAGGAACATATCTTCCCTTGACGATAAAAAAGCATATAAGAGCACAGAAAGTTGCGATGGAGAATCATCTTCCCTGCCTTTATATAGTTGACTCGGGCGGGGTTTTTCTTCCTCTTCAAAAGGATGTTTTTCCCGATAAGGAACATTTTGGTAATATTTTTTATAACCAAGCTCAACTTTCTAAAATGGGGCTTCTGCAGGTTGCAGTTGTAGCAGGGTTTTCTACTGCCGGAGGAGCTTATGTTCCGGCAATGTGCGATCAAACCGTAATTGTAAAAGGTACGGGTGCCATATTTATAGGCGGGCCGCCGCTTGTAAAAGCTGCAACGGGTGAAGATGTTACCGTAGAGGAACTTGGCGGAGCAGATGTGCATACAAGAATATCGGGAGTTGCAGATTATCTTGCCGAAAATGATGAAGATGCACTTATAAAAGCCCGTGAGATTTTCAGCAGTTTGCCAAAGAATAAACCGTACCAATTGGATAGAATTAAACCATCTGAACCTGTTTATAATGCCGATGAAATCTACGGCATTATTCCTGCCGATCTCAAGAAACCGTTTGATTCCAGAGAGATTATTGTAAGAATTGTCGACGGAAGCAAATTTGACGAGTTTAAACCGCTTTACGGACAAACGATTGTGACCGGATTTGCGAGAATCGGAGGATATCTCGTAGGTATTCTGTCAAATAACGGTATCATATTCCCTGATGCTGCAACTAAAGCCGCTCATTTTGTTGAACTTTGTGCATTTAGAAAGATACCGATTATTTTTTTGCAGAATATAACCGGGTTTATCATAGGCAAAACGTATGAGCATGCCGGAATTGCAAAAGCAGGTGCGAAGATGATAAACGCAGTTGCAACAGCTGATGTTCCGAAATTTACAATAATGATGGGTAATTCTTATGGAGCAGGCAACTATGCAATGTGCGGCAGAGGTTATAACCCCCGATTTTTATGGATGTGGCCGTCTGCAAAAATAGCAGTAATGGGTGGCAGACAAGCAGCGGATGTTTTGGCTCAAGTTAAAGTAAATCAGCTCAAAAGGGCGGGAAAAAGCTTGACGGATGATGAAATTGATGAGCTTAAAAAACCGATTCTTGCCGATTATGAAAAACAATCAAGCTCACTTTACTCATCGGCAAGGCTATGGGACGATGGCATAATAGCCCCTGCAAAAACCCGCGAATATCTTATGCTTGCCATTGAGATTGCATCTTATAATATTGATCCGTCTCCAGCGAGATTCGGTCTTATGAGGATGTAAAATGAAGATTAAAAAAATGCTAATTGCAAATCGAGGTGAGATTGCAATCAGGGTTGCATTGGCGGCAAAAGAGCTTGATATTAAAACGGTTGTAGTATATTCGGAAGCTGACAGGCAATCAAAATTTCTGAGCTATGCAGACGAAGCTTATTTTATAGGCGGATCTGCTGCCGATGAGAGCTATCTTAATATAGAAAAACTGATTTCCATAGCAAATAAATCGGTTTGCGATGCTGTTCATCCCGGATATGGATTTTTGGCCGAAAATGCCGATTTTGCAGAATCTGTTTTAAATAACGGACTTTTGTGGATTGGTCCTACACCATCGGTTATGAAAGTTGCAGGAGACAAGATTGAAGCAAGAAAAATGGCGGTCAAATTGGGCGTGCCTATTATACCCGGCTTAAATATTAATAATGACGAAGATCTTAGAGATGTTTCGGATAAAATAGGATTTCCGGTTCTTGTAAAAGCAGCCGCAGGCGGAGGCGGAAAAGGCATGCATGCGGCAAACAACTTGAAAGAACTGAAAACTGCCGTTGCAATTGGAAAAAGTGAGGCAAAATCTTCATTTGGGGATGATACCGTTTATATTGAGAAACTGCTCAAAAATCCCCGTCATATAGAAATTCAGCTTTTGTTGGATCAATACGGCAACGGCGTTTATTTTCCCGAAAGAGAATGCTCAATTCAACGCAGATATCAAAAAATTATAGAAGAAACGCCGTCGGCTGGCATTGATAGGCAGATGGCATCAAAACTTGGCGAAACAGCTCTTAACATTGCAAAAGCAATAGACTATCACACTGCAGGAACAGCTGAGTTTCTTGTAGCAGATGGTAAATTTTATTTCCTTGAGATGAATGCTAGAATTCAAGTTGAACATCCTATAACGGAAACTGTTACAGGAATTGACCTTGTCTCAAATCAGATAAAGCTTGCCGTAGGTGATAAGCTGAGCTTTAAGCAAGAGGATATTACAGTACATGGTCATTCAATAGAAGCGAGAATTTACGCAGAGGATCCTCTTAATAATTTTGCTCCGTCACCTGGGAAAATAAATCATTACAAAGAACCTATGATGTCCGGTATAAGGTGTGATTCAGGCGTTAACGACAGAAGCGAAGTATCGCCGTATTACGATCCTATGCTGTCGAAGCTCATAAGTTACGGAGAAAATCGCAAACAAGCAATAGATAGGCTTTATAGCGCACTATCGGCATATCATATTGCGCCGATTAAAACGGATATACAATTTTTAAAATCTGTTATAAACCATCCTCTTTTCAAAAAAGGCACATATGATACCCATTTTATTGAAAAAAATATGAAAGATCTCATTAAGGAAAAGGACGAAAATATATATGATGCAGCTGCTATTTTTTATCTTATAAAGAATGAAAGACATGTAATTTCGGATAATACAATTCCTCTATGTTGGGAAAATCTCATTGATTGGAGAGGATAAATGAAACTCAATGTAAACGGCAGAGAGCTATCTGTAACAATTGCGATGAATGGAAAAAAACTACTCCTTAAGTGCCATGATATTGAAAAAAGCTATGAATCGGTAAACGAGAATCCAACTATAAAGGACGGCAATCGAATTATAGCGGCTGATTATTTTATTGCTGAGAACGATACTGTTATTTGGATTAACGATAAAGAATATCACATAAGGGAGTTAGAAAATAGGCAATCGGGAAAGAGGAAAAAAAGACAAGTACCCTTTATAGAATCAGTGCTTCCCGGTGTTGTAACAAAAATTGCAGTCAAGACCGGCGATGCGGTAAAAGCTGGAGATTTGATTATGATCATAGAATCTATGAAAATGGCCAATGAAATCAAAGCCTCGGCGGATTCGGTGGTTAAAAGTGTGTCGGTTAAAGAGGGCGCTCAGGTTAAGGTTGGTGACAAGCTTGTTTTATTTCAAAATGATTAAAAATGTTTATTAGAGAAGACTGAATCACGATAAGAAATTAGAATTTTTTAGGGGGGTGAAATGCAATGATTGGGAAGAATGGGAAAGCAAAAGTTGATAAATCTTTTGCGGGATTAGTTGTTATTATAAAGGAGGTTGAAAATGGGCGATGAAACATCGTATAAAGAATATGCAGAAAAATTATTCAACGTAAAAAAACTTTTTGGCAAATCTGAGTCATTAAAGGGTATTAGGATTTTGGAAGTCGGTTATGTTGTTCTTGGTCCTGCGGCTACCGATTATCTTGCAGAATTTGGTGCTGAAGTAATTAAGTTTGAAGGTCAAAAAGGTGATCAAATGCGCTTTGTAACTCCCTATGCTTATTTCTGGAAAAATATGTCACCGGGACTGGAAATCGAAAATCATAATAAGCATTGGGTTGGTATGCATTTGGGAGACCCTGAAGCTAAAAAACTTTTCTTAGAATTAGTGAAGAAATCCGATGTAGTATTAGATAATCTTACACCCGGGAGAATGGCTAAATGGGGATTCGGTTACGAAGAACTTAAAAAGATCAATCCTAGGATTATTCAGCTTCATGTATCCGGTTATGGAAGCTGGGGACCATGGACAGGCAGGACTTCCTATGATGCTGTTGCACAGAGCATGGGAGGTCTTTCTAACATTACCGGTTTTGAAGATCGGGGACCAATAAAATCAGGCGTATGGATTGCCGACTGGATCACCGGATTAATGAGCGCAATGGCTATTATGTCTGCTCTGAATTATAGAGAGCGAACGGGGGAAGGTCAGTTTATAGATTATCTTCAGGTTGAAAATGTTATCAGATGGTTGGATTGGACATGGCTTTACTCTTCTAAAACCGGAAAGAATAGAAAGAGATCCGGAAATAGGGATTTGGCAATATGCCCGTCGGATCTTTTTGACTGCATTGATGGATATGTAGCTCTGTCAGCTTTTACGAAAGAGCAGTTTTCGGGTCTATGCAAAGCAATGAATCAGCCTGATTTGTATGAAAAATATTCCGATCCGCTGAAAAGATTAAAGGACGAAAATGCCAGGGGGATTCTTAAAACAATTTTAAAATGGACCAAAACAAAGCATGTCGGAGAAATAGAAAAACTTGCTACTAAATATGGTTTTGCTGCATCGCAAGTTTTGACAACAAAAGATGTTTATTACAGCAAACATTTTAGAGATCGAGGAGCCATACAAAAATTTGAGGATCCTATTTATGGAGATATGGTTGAACCTTGTTACCCTCCGAGAATGAGTAAGACTCCAAGCAGACTAAAATGGACTTGCAGACCTTTGGGGTTTGACAATGAATATGTGTTAACGAAATTAATGGGTCTGCCCTTAAAAGAGGTGAAGAGGCTTGAAGAAAAAGGGGTTATTTTTAAGTGGAATAAAGCAGTGCCTTCACACTGTCCACCACCTGATTGGGATGGTAAGCAAGGAGTTAAATTTCCTTAATCCAAGCAAACATATAACAATTTTGATTATGCGGCGGTCTCATTGTGCGAGAGAATATTAAAAAAGGACTAACAAGATTTTATGGAGATAAATCATGACAGACAAAAATATTGACCATACCGAACAAATAAAAGACGAAAACATTACCGGCATGGCTATGGATAAAGAATATGCGAGATGGGCATATAAGGAACTAAACCCGGATGATGCATTTCGTAAGCCGGAAGCTATTGATGATATAACGGTACTTGATTTAAGCAATGGAAGTTTTGCAGGCTTATTCGCATCTTCAATTTTATCTGAGATGGGTGCTGAAGTAATAAGAGTGGAGCCTCCCGAAGGTGATATTGCCAGAAAGATGAGCCCCTATGGAATGATGATCAAGGATTCCGGATTGCCATATATTGTAGAAGCGAGAAACAAACTCCATGTAACTGCCGATATAACCAAAAAGGCAGGCATCGATCTGATTTCTAAACTTGCAAAAAAAGCCGATGTTGTGATAGAAACATTCAAACCAGGATATTTGGATAGTATTGGTTTGGGATATAGGCAGTTAAGCAAGATCAATCCGGGATTAATTTATTGCGCTATAAATACTTATGGCCAATTTGGGCAGGATACGGAAAAATATACCAATCAGCCGAATTACGATATTATAGATCAGGCAAGGGGCGTAATTATGTCTATAACCGGAGAACCTGACTTAGATTCTGAAATTTCCGATAGTTACAAAAGACCTCTTAAAGAGGGGAATTGGATGGGATGGTACACAGGAGGAGCGTGGTCTGCCTTTGGTATTCTTATGGCAATGTTTCATAAAAGACAGACAGGAAACGGACAGTTTATTGATTCTTCTCCTCCGGAGGGCTTATCTGCTATTTCTAATTATGTATTTCAATATTTTGACATGGCAGGAATGCAGATGCCCAGAGCGGGAAACTACGACTATGCCGTTTTCCCTTATACATACGTTGAATGCAAGGACGGCTATACATTTATTTCCGGTTTTACCGATCCTAACTGGGCTGCTCTCTGCGAAATTATGAATCGTCCGGATTTGGAAAAGCAGTTTCCTACAATAAAGGAGCGTTTAACCCCTGAAAATCAGCCTACCATTCAACATGAAATAGAGAAGTTTACCGTTCGGTACACTGCAAATGAGATACAAGACATTATAACAGAATATAGCAAAAGACCGGATAAGAAAGGTACTGTGGTTTCCGGAAAGCTTGAAAAACCAATGGATATATTGCAAAGAGAGCATTGGAAGGCGAGAAAGACTTTTGTTGAATTTGACGATCCTTACTATGGAAAGATATTGGTGCAAAATTCTTCATTTAAATCCATGTCACGTACGCCCGGTAGAATAAAGTGGTGCTGTCGGTCTATCGGAGCCGATAATGAATTAATTTATGGAAAATACTTGGGTTTGGGTCGTAAGAAATTAAAAGAATTGAAAGATGAGGGTGTTGTTTAGTTTTTTTATCAGCGTCAGCAGAGACTGCCGGTGTCGGATCTATCTATAGGATATAAATTATATATAGTTTTGAGTTAACCCACTGCCTGAAACCGACAAAACTATTATTAACCTGGAGTAGAATTTGTAGTATCCGTAAAAGGTTTTAATCCAAGAGACTGCTGCATAATAAGCAGATCCACAGAAGGCTAAGATTGCGTGAGATTTGAAAATCAGAATATTATGCAGGGGTCTCATTGACAGCCACCGGTAAAAAATGCATTATATAAAGTTAAGAAGTAGGCTGCTGATGATATAAAAAAGGTTTACTGAAAAAAGTTTAATTTGCTACTGAAAAAAATGGTAGAATTAAGATATAAAGAAAGAGTTGCGTCTGCAAGCTTTAACGATATATTCTGTTGACAATTTTATGTATGATGATAGTCTAACGGCTGATGGGGCTGTAGCTCAGCTGGGAGAGCACAACGCTGGCAGCGTTGGGGTCAGGGGTTCGAACCCCCTTAGCTCCACCAATCAATGGCTATATCAGCTGTCGTCATAGTTTTTTAATGTTGCTTGATTGAGCAAAGTTGTTTTAGCATGATCTAATTTATGCCCTTGTAGCTCAGATGGATAGAGCAAGGGATTCCTAATTCTTAATTTCACGTTTAAGGTTAATTTTAATATACTTTAATTAACATAAAACTCCTTATCGGCATAGATTGAGTTTATGTCTTTGATTGATTCTGTAAACGGTTCAGGAGCGGACAGATCTGCCGTATTTGCAAATGTTGTTATACTTTTCAATATGATGCCTGATTGCTTTATCAACTGCTGTATAAACCTTATAGCCCCGGGTGTAAGTCTTCTTTGAGCTCCGGTATCCTGTCCTTACTTCTTTTTACTTGACTTTAACACATTTGGCGTATATAAAACTGTTTGATAGAAATTACATCTATGCAAGGCAGTGGAGTTTGCCTGAAAAATCGCTCTTTGAGAGCCTATGACTCCTGTAATAATTTATTTTATTGCAAGGAGTTATAGAAAGGGATGCTTTATCTTTTAAATGGTTTACAATTAGTTTACGTAGTTTTTCTGTCGCCTTTGATTGCAGGCATATTCATTAAACTTACTGAAAGATTTGAATCAAAAGAAGGACCGTCCGTATTTCAGCTTTATTATGATTTATACAAACTGTTTCATAAGCAGAGCGTTATACCGAATGCTGCATCAGCCGTATTTCAAGTAGTTCCTTATGCAACATTTTCTATGTATCTTATTTTAACTCTCGTATTGCCTATTATTACCGCTTTTCCGCTGTCTTTTGGGCCTATCGTTGATTTTATAGGAGGCGGTCTTATTTTCGGAGCGATAGGAGTGCTGAAAAAAATAGCGGCACTGGATAGCAGAAGCAATTACTCTCATTTGGGAGTATCAAGAACATCAAGCATAGGTGCATTATCCGAACCCATAATAATTCTAATATTTATAACATTCGGAGTTATATCGCATACCAATAATCCGTATGTGGTTAATAATATCATGCAGACATCCTCCCAATGGTATTTTTCTTTAGTACACTGGTTTGTTGTTTTCGCATTTTTTATGGCTCTGCTTATTGAAACAGGCAAGTTACCTATAGAATCGCATTCAAATAATGAATTCGGCATGATAGACCAGGCAATAGAGATGGAATATTCCGGCAGCGAGCTTGCATTTATGAAGTGGGGCGGATATATAAAACAGTTCTTATTGATGAGTATATTCTTAAACGATTTTCTTATTCCATTCTGGGTGCCTATGAAAGTCGGTTTAGGCGCTGTTTTAATCTATAGTTTTGTGCACCTGCTTAAAATGCTGAGTCTTGTTGTTGTGTTTGCGGCAATTCAATCAACGATTTCAAAATACAAACTGTTTAAAAACTTTGAATATGTAGCAGTGGCGTTTACTTTTGCATTCTTAGCCATTTTGGTATATTTCACAACCGGAGGATCGCTATGAAAGAAACTTTTATTATGGTTGGTTTTCTTGAGATAACGCTTGTAATTTTTATACAATGGCAGATTTATCTAAGAAAGATAGTTGCGACATTTTCTTTGTCATCGTATGCTATTTCAATCTTTCTTTTTGTTGATGGCGTTATCCTCAATAATGGCAATCTGCTTATACTGTCCGCTCTTACTGCTGCTGTCAGAGGATTTTTCATTCCCTATTTTATAAGAAAAAAATTTAAAAAAGAGGATTATCTTGAGCGGGAGATAAAATTAGTTGTACCAACGGCTATGTCTATAGTGTTGTCCCTTTTCTTTGTTGTTGTAGGTTATATTGTTTATCACGCTACACTTTATAATTCAATAGGCTTGCCGGGCGGCTCTATTCCTATAGCACTGCTGTTTCAAGGCATATTCTTAATTATGTCCCGCAATAATGCATTTGTTCAGTTAATAGGATATATGGTTATGGAAAACAGCTTGTTCTTGTTCGGCGGATATCTGTTTCCCGGGCTGCCGCTTGTTATAGAAGGCGGCATACTCTTGGATTTAATAGGCATAGTTATGATTTCCGGCATTATTATGAGACTCAGAGAAGAAAATGTTTTAAATGTTGTAGATGAATTTAAGGAATTTAAGGGGTAATAATTCATGTTTTTATACTACCTTCCACTTATTGTTACGGTTTCGGCTGCTGTAATATGCTTTGCCGCTAATGACAAAATATCAAAAATATCGACACTTATATCGGCTTCCGTAAGCATACCGTTTTCTTTGTATATATGGGGTTTAAACGGCGTATCCACGCAGTTTTTATACATAGATGCCATCTCGAAAATAATGCTCGTTACTATCTCGATCATTTATTTAACAACGGCTATTTTCAGCGGCAGTTATTTTAAGCATATATCGAAACCACTTTTGAAAAAGAACCTGTATTGGGCGTTCTTAAATCTATTTGTATTGAGCATGTTCTTTAGTGTTATGGTCAACAACTTAGGCTTAATATGGATCGGCATAGAAGCTACGACAATAACAAGTGCACTGCTTGTTGCAATAGACAACAATTTCCCATCTATAGAGGCATCATGGCGATATATTATTATCGTTTCCGTCGGCCTCGTTATTTCACTCGTCGGTATAATTTTTATATACGACCAGACACATACACTAAATATTGCAAACATGCTAAAAAATCATGCGAACGAGAGCAAAATAATTTTAATAGGATCCGCTATGGCTATTGTGGGTTTCGGCACGAAAGCCGGTATATTCCCTATGCACACTTGGCTTCCGGATGTTCACGGAAGATCCATTGCACCTGTCAGCGCCATTTTTTCATCTGTACTTCTGCCGTCTGCCTTATTTGGAATAATACGCATATCTCAAATTGCGCCGTTTGAAAATATTAAACAATTTATGTTTATTCTGGGCATTTTGACTATTATATTTGCATCAATATTTATGATTAATCAAAAATATTACAAAAGAATGTTTGCCTATTCTTCGATGGAAAACATGGGTATGATTTTGATAGGTATATCGCTTGGAAAGGCAGGCTTGCTTGGTGCTATGATACTTTTGGTGTCGCATGCATTTGCCAAATCATCGGCTTTTTATTTAACGGGTAATATACTCAACGTATATAAAACAAGAGAGATCGGCCATGTTTATTCGTTAGTTAAAATCATGCCATATACCGCATACGGATTAATCTTATCATCGTTGGCTGTAACCGGTGCTCCGCCGTTCGCCATATTCATAGGTGAATTCTTTATAATCTCGGCTGTTTATCATATATATGGATTTGCTTATACAATTATTATACTCCTTGCTCTGCTAACTGCCTTTCTTTCTATAAACTATAAGGTTGCCAAAATGTCGTTTTCTGAAATAAAATCCACTCACAAAACAAAGGATGAATGGATAAGTGCGCTTGTACCTTTAATTAATCTCGCCTTGGCGTTTTCTGTTTTATTTGCAATACCGGCCATTAATAATATTTTGAAGGGGATTACGAGATGAGGCTGCTTGGCGTTTTTGAAAAAAATTCAAGAGAGCTGTTGATTTTGCAGAATAAGAATTTATTTTCCATTGAGAATATTCATGATGTAGAAGAAAAGTTTGCAAATTACACAATGCTTAAAAACAGAGATAAGCATATAGGCTCTAAGGCAGTCAAGGGAAACGGAGTGTTCAACTTTAGATACGGTCCGGTAACAGGCGGGGTAGGCGATGCAGGTGTATTTAATATATATACGTATGGAGAAAGAATTTTATCCGTTGATATTGACCCGGGATATAAAAAAAGAAATATAGAAGCATCGATTAAAAATAGCGCTTTGCACCAAGCTACAAATTGGAGTGAGAATGTATGTTCAAACTTTGCTTTTTCGCACTCCTGCGCTTTTTTAAGAGCGGTAGAAGATGCAGGCGATGTTATGTCCGATGAGATTACTCAAAGAATAAGAATTGTAGGTATTGAACTGGAAAGAATATACAATCATCTGAATGTTATATCACGTCTTTCAAAGGGCGCTTCTCAAAATGTCCTGGCTTCTCATTTGGAGTGGCTTTTTGAAGAAGCATTAAGAGCAAATCATCTGTTTTCAAACTCAAGATTTTTAAAACATATAAACGGTCTATTCATAGATAAAGACAATTTTAAAAAGTTGGATGAATTAGTTTTAAGGATAAAGAGTATAAAAGAAAAGTTTCAAGAACTGTATGAGCATGCTCTTTCAAGCTGGAATTTTATAGACAGACTTTATAAAACCGCTGTATTGGATCAAAAAAAGGCTTTGAAAATAGGCGTTACGGGTCCCACTCTCAGGGCGGCAGGATGCAGAGAAGATTTAAGAGTTTATGAAAAATTTTACGGTGACTTTAAGATTATAATAAAAGATAAGGGTGATGTACTTGCAAGGATGCAAGTTAGAGCGGATGAAACAGTGTCATCATGCGACATAGTGATAGATCAAATAGATAAAATCAAAAAAATACAGCAAAATAATAGCAAGATAGCTGTGTCTGCTATTTCAGGTTCAGGTATAGGATATTGCGAATCTCCAAGTGGTCTTGTTGTCTATTTCGTGAGCATAGAGAAGGGTATTGTTTTGGATGTTTATATTTCAACACCATCTGTTTTCGGATTTAAGGCATTTGCCGATTCATTTGTCGGTTATATTTTTACGGATTTTAGCTTCTCGTTTGATTCTTTCGGTATAAATTTTGCGGATTGCGCAAGGTAGAGGTGCTGCTATGAAATCATGGGCGTTATACGGAATAACAAAAAAATTGACCGAACCGTTTAAAAAGTTAAAAGAAAACGGGAAAACGATAGATAAAATATTCAGCAAATCTTTGAATATATATCCTATAGATGTGGGCAACAACGGGGATCTGAATTTTGAGATGGCGGCACTCGCCACACCTCAATATAATATACATAGATTCGGGATATTTTTTGCAGATTCACCAAGACACGCAGATGTTTTGTTTATTTTAGGAAAATGTTCCGAAAGGATGACCGCACCCCTAAAAGAAACGGTGAATCAACTACCTAAACCGTTTAGTATCATAATAATAGAGGATGGCAACGATTTTGGTGGCATAAGCGCAAAAGATCTGAATCTTCCAAATGTTATAGCCTGTTACAGCAGAAAACTTGAAGCAGGTGAGATACTGTCTGTTCTTCTAAATATAAGGGGAGACAAAAAGTGATATATATAATTATAGGTTTTTATATTTTAGGCTCGTTTTCAGGATTTATAAACAGAAAAATTAGTTATTCGATGGCCATAATTGCTTCTACTTTCTCATTTATCACAGGGTTTGAAGCTAAGTTTATGGAGAATACCTTGTCAGCCCAATTCAATTTTTTACCCAATATAACCGTAGGAATCAATATAGATAGTTTGAGCGGTTTATTTTTAATGATAGCTGCAATATCTTGGATAGCCGTATCGATATTCTCTTTGGATTTTGGAAATAACTACAGAAAAAGAATGGCCGTATTTTTAAATTTATCTATGCTGGGAATGTTTTTGATACTTACAGCTTATGATGCATTGACATTCTTGAGCGGGTGGGAAATAATGACAATCGCATCTTATTTTCTAATAACAGAGCATGAAGGTGCATACAAAGAGGCTTTTCAATTCTTGGCTTTCAGCGAATTATCGACAATAGCACTAATTTTGGCTTTCATAGGACTAAACGCTTCAGACGGTTCATTTGCATTAGCAAAGATACATTCCAACAGTGTTGTATTTTTAGTGTTTGCCTCTTTGGCTTTTATCATAAAGATGGGCATAGTGCCATTTCATACATGGCTTAAAGAAGCACATTCAAAAGCCCCTTCAAATGCATCCGCTCTTTTGAGTGCGCCTGTTACGCTTATGGGCGTATATGGTCTTGCAAGAGTTATAAATATAACAGGATATACTCATGTATGGGGATTATTGGCGATAATACTTGGGAGCATATCGGCTTTTTGGGGTGCAATGGAAGCGGCAGCAGCCAAAGGTTTAAAAGTTCTGCCTGCGTATTCAACCGTCGAAAACAACGGAATGATACTTGCTGCTCTGGGTTTGTCTGCAGTTGCATATTCATTTTCAGCAAAATCAACTCTGTATGAATTTGCATTTCTAACAGCCGTTGTCTTATCCATAACGCATACCATAGCAAAAACGCTCCTATTTTTATCCATAGGGCAGGCAAAAGAACAACTTCATGAAGAAAATATAGATAATGTGCGCGGCATACACAAAAGTGTCGGGAAAATGCCGGCTTTGGGTATTTTGGTCGCAGGTTTATCGTTCAGCGCTTTTCCGTCACTTTTGGGATATGTGGCGGAATGGATGCTGCTTGAGTCTCTTTTTCAATCTTACCAGTTTTCCAGCATCCTGGATAGGGTTATAAGCTCATCAGGCGGTGTACTGTTGTCATTGGCTATGGGATTTGCATCATTTTCAATGATTAAACTTATAGGATATTCTGCCTTGGGCTACCACCATGAAAAGAAAGCCGAGCCTATGCCTACATTTTTCATGAACACAGCCGAACTGTTTTTGATAATCATGATACTTGGAATAAGTTTTTTTGCTTCGGACTTATTTTTGGGACTTGGTTATTCAAAGTTTATTATAGGCGCTTTGGGTATACCGCAGGGATGGCTTCTGGCAAGTGCAAGACCTGTATTCGGTGTGATATCACCCGCATTCTTTGTACTGGCTATTACCGTTCTGTCTGTCGTTCCCTTTTTTATCTATTTTAAAAACAGGTCAACAACAAAAAGGGTTACATCATGGAACGGCGGCTTGGCATTAAAAGAAGAAGAATATTTTACGGCAAATGCATTTTCGTTTACTATCGAACATATACTGAGATTTGTATATATGACGAAAGAAAGAGTAAACAAAAATAGATCCTATGTTTCAATCAGTGATGTTTTTGAATCTTTCTATAAATATATAGTGCTATTTGTCGAAAAAATAAGCTATTTAATAAGCAGGTTTATCATGAACGGCAAGGTACATTTTTATATTTTATATATTCTTATTATGTTCACTCTTATTTTTGTAATATTTGGATAAAAGCTTGCTTAATTACTTGTTGCTGCCGTTGTAGAAATTTCAGCATATTAAGAGCCGACAATCGCTGCGTTGCTCATCCAAGGAAAGATGTATAGCGGGAAAAACAAAACAGGTAAAAAGAGATTACGGCGGAAAAAAACAGCTTGACAAAACCGTTTTTATATTATATTCTTATATCGTGATGAAAGGATAAAGAGGTAATATTGAGAGATTTTATTTTGCAGGCAAAGGCAATATCCGATGAGACAAGAGTAAGGATACTGAAACTCCTTGAAAAAGGGGAGCTTTGCGTTTGTCAGTTGATGGATATATTGGATATGAAGCAGTCAACGGTCTCAAAGCATCTTGGAATACTAAAGACTGCAGGACTCGTTGAATACAGAAAAAACGGAACCTGGACATTCTATAAACTGTCAAATAACTTAATAAATAACTATAATCTTGATTTTCTAAGGCTTCTTTTGTGCCTCAAGGATGATTTTCTGATTCAGGAAGACAGAAAAAGATTAAAAGGGGTCGCTAAACAGGATATAAAAATCTTGTGTAAATTTTGAAAGTACCTCTCTTAATTCTAAGCGTTTTCGATTAAAAGTCTTAATAGAAATTTCCATAGAAGGCAGATAAGTAAAAAATAAACGGCTAAGTCATGGAGGTATAAATGTTTAAGGTCATGTTTTTGTGCACGGGAAACTCCTGCCGCTCACAGATGGCTGAAGCAATAGCTAAAAAACTGGGAGCTGGGCTCATAGAGCCGTTCAGTGCCGGTTTTATGCCGGCAGGTATCAATCGTTATGCTATAAAAGTTATGCAAAAAATTGGAATTGATATTTCCGGTCAGCAATCAAAACCTATTAATGAAAATCTGCTCAGGCAGATGAATATAATAATTACCCTATGCGGCAATGCAGAGGCATCATGTCCGGCGACACCGCCTGAAATCAAACATATTCACTGGCCTATCAATGATCCTGCAAAAGTCGTCGGAACCAAAGAAGAGATATCAAAAGAATTCATAAGGGCAAGAGATGAAATAAAAGATAGAATAGAGAAATTTCTTAAGGAGATAAATAATGAGACTAATGCACAATAAACAAAACAGCTTCATGCTCCAGCCCGAAAAGGCATTGTTAAAAGGAAATTATTATGCCCGGTAAAAAGAAATTGAAATTTTTAGATAGATTTTTAACTCTCTGGATTTTTCTGGCAATGTTTACTGGAGTATTTTCAGGTTACTTAATTCCTAAAATAAGCGGCTTTTGGAGCTTATTTCAAGTCGGAACAACCAACATACCGATTGCAATCGGGCTGATATTGATGATGTATCCTCCGCTTGCAAAAGTGCGTTACGAAAAATTAGGAGATGTTTTCAAAAACACAAAGATAGTTTCTTTATCGTTGGTTCAAAATTGGATTATCGGGCCGATTTTAATGTTTTTACTCGCCGTACTCTTTTTAAGAGATTACCCCGAGTATATGGCTGGATTGATAATGATCGGACTTGCAAGATGCATTGCAATGGTTTTAGTATGGAACGATTTGGCTAAAGGCGACAGCGAGTATGCCGCTGGTTTAGTTGCATTAAATTCAATATTCCAGATATTGTTTTATTCATTATTTGCCTATATTTTCCTGAGTGTCCTTCCGAAATGGTTCGGACTGCATTCTTTCACAGTTAATATTACAATAGGTCAAATTGCCGAAAGCGTTCTGATATATTTGGGAATTCCTTTTTTTGCCGGAATGCTTACCCGTTTTGTTCTTGTTAAAAGAAAAGGACTCAATTGGTACGAACGAAAATTTATTCCTAAAATATCCCCGATTACACTTTGGGCATTATTGTTTACAATTATTGTTATGTTTTCCCTTAAAGGCGGATTGATTGTTTCTATTCCGCTTGATGTAGTTAGAATTGCAATTCCTCTCACCTTGTATTTCATAATTATGTTTTTCGTTTCATTTTATATGGGGAAAAAGGTCGGCGCAAACTATCCTCAAACGGCAACTTTATCATTTACAGCGGCAAGCAATAACTTTGAACTTGCAATTGCGGTTGCAATTGCGGTATTCGGAATAAATTCAGGTGAAGCATTTGCGGCGGTAATAGGACCATTGGTTGAGGTTCCGGTTTTAATAAGTCTTGTAAATGTTTCTCTGAGGTTAAAAAAGAAATTTTTCTAAATACCGATTTTTGCAATGTGTCCGTCGGATGACAAATATCTTGAAATCAGATGAAGGTTTTATTGACAAAGAGAAAATTAGCTGATATAATAAAAGCATGATCAAAGGATTCACAATTATCTTCATACTCTTTTTTATTGGAGATTTCATAAGTGATTTTTTCAATATTCCTATACCTGGAAATGTAATTGGCATGGTTCTTATGGTAATTGTTCTAAAATATAAGATTATAGATTTAAAAGATGTTAGACCCGTGTCTGATATATTAGTAAAAAACCTCGCGTTTTTCTTTATACCTCCCGGAGTTGGAGTTATTGTTTATTACGATCTTATAAAAAGTGAATTTGTGCCTATAGTCACGGCATGGTTTTTTAGTGTGCTTTTGGTATTGGCGTTTGTTGGCAAAATTCAGGATAGATTTAGCAAGAGATTATGAGAGAGATTTTCAGTAATCCGATTTTTTCAATAGCGATGACATTTTTAGCATATTTTATCTCTCAAAAAATTTACAGTAAATATAATTTTATGCTTTTTAATCCGATACTGGTTTCTATAGTTACAATAATAATTATACTCAAAACAACAGGCATAGATTTTCATACATACAACATTGGCGGAAAATTTATCAGTTTCTTTTTAGGTCCAACGGTTGTAGCGCTTGGTGTTCCTTTATATGTGCGTCTTGAAGAGATAAAAAAGGAAGGAGGCTTGTCTATAATCATATCTATTATAATCGGAAGCTTAGTGGGAATAGTGTCGGCAGCCTTGACGGCTAAGTTTCTCGGAGCTTCAAAAGAAGTGGTGGCCTCAATTGCGCCTAAGTCCGTTACCACTCCGATTGCTATGGGAATAAGCGATAAAATAGGAGGCATTCCGTCGCTTACTGCGGCAATAGTAGTTGCTACCGGTATTCTGGGTGCTGTAATAGGTCCTGCTTTTTTAAAACTGATAGGAGTTAAAAGTAAAATAGCATTTGGACTTGCAATGGGAAGTGCAGCGCATGGAATAGGTACTGCCAGAGCTTTTCAAGAAGGTGATCTGGAAGGGGCGGTAAGTTCCCTTGCAATCGGCTTAAACGGCATAGCAACGGCAATTTTCACTCCCATCATATTTTATATTATCTATAAACTATAAACCAATATATTAATTGAGCAGATACCGGTGATGTAAATTTGTAGAATAAGGGGGAAATATGCGGATTCTCGTTTATCTGATTTCGGACAGTCATATAACAATAAAGCAAAGCTACAACAATATTCTTCAGGGATTGATATATCAATTTTTAGACAAAATAGATGCGGCATGGCTTCACGACAACGGTTTTCAAAATGGAAGCAGAAGTTTCAAGCTCTTTACATTTTCTGGCATCAGGGAAAGGGGAGCAGTTGATCGAAGAGCTCAGACCTTTAAATTTTCCAATAAAATAAGTTTTTACCTGTCATCTCCCGTCGATTGGATTATGACTCAATTTGCAAGCAATATTATCCGATCAAGAAATCTGAATTTCGGCGGCAATACAGTTTCCGTCGAATCGATCAGCGTTTTGAAAAATCAAGCGATAGATAACGACTCAATCACCATCCGGGCATTGACTCCTATTGAAGTACATTCAACTTTGATAAAACCGGACGGCAAAAAACTAACATACTATTACAATCCGTTTGAGGGTGAATTTAGCAGGCTTGTCAATGATAACTTAAAAAAGAAATGGAACGCGTTTTATAAGAAGGAATCGTTGGGTGATATATCCATAAAATCGCTTTTTACCGGCAGCAGAAATGAGAAAATCAGATATTTTGTCAATGGCGGCAGGAAAATCGTTATAAAAGGATGGGTCGGAAAATATGAGCTTTCAGGAAACATGGAGCTGCTCAAATTTGCGCTTGATGCAGGGCTTGGAAGCAGAGGAAGTCAAGGTTTCGGCATGATAGAGATGGCGGCTAATCGGAGAAATCAATGAATATTAAGATCACACCGAGAATCATCAAATCTATATGCAATAAGGTAATGATATCGAGAGGTAAGAAGATTATCAATACTTATCTTGCTGAAAATATAACAAATTTTAGCATTGACGGCAATAAAATAAGCGCCTCTATTGACGATGTTCTCAACTTTGATGTAAAAATAGATCTATCTGATATGAACTGCAGCTGCTCATGTAATTATGGCAAAGTCGGAGTATGCAAACACATAGCGGCACTGCTTTATTTTGCTATGGAGAATGGAACAAATTATAAAGGTTTAAAAAAGCAGCGGAGATTTCTGGGCAAATATCAAGGACAAGTTGTATGAGCAAGTCAAAAATTCGATAATGAAAGAATACAAAAATGCTCTATACCCGGGCTGCAATTTATACCGCATAACATAAAAAGATCAGAAATTTGAGCATCATCGGCGGAGCAGAGAATAAATATGCCGAATTTTTGGTGCAGCTGAAAGAAGAAAATAAGCAACGGCC
>CAZAPZ010000026.1:0-18935 GCA_964487285.1 uncultured Campylobacterales bacterium
GGTTCATTAATAATTCTAAGTACGTTAAACCCTGCTATTGCTCCGGCATCTTTAGTGGCTTTTCTTTGATTATCGTTAAAATATGCCGGAACGGTAATTACGGCGTCTTTGATAGTCTGACCTATTTGGTCTTCGGCATCTTTTTTTAGTTTTTGCAGAATGGCTGCCGAGATTTCCTGGGTTGATAGTTTTTTACCATCTATTTCCACTTTGCAGTCATCTTTTTCGCCTTCTACAATTTTATAAGGAAGTCGTTTTACAGCATCCTGAACCTCTTTAGAGCCGTAATGTCTTCCTATAAGTCTTTTTATAGAAAATATAGTTTTTGCAGGATTGGTTATTGATTGTCTTTTGGCAATCTGACCTACAAGCCTCTCTCCTTTATCCGTATATGCAACTATAGATGGAGTTGTCCTGCTGCCTTCACTATTTGTTATAACTTTTGGTTCACCTGCCTGCATAATTGACATGCAGGAGTTTGTTGTGCCTAAATCGATACCTAAAACTTTACTCATTCTCTTCCTCCGTTTCAATCTTTACAGATTTATTTTTATTGTTTTCTTCGTTTCCGCTAACAACGACCTTTGCAGGTCTCAGGCAAAATTTGTTAAGCATATACCCTTTTTGAAGCTGATCCGTTATGATACCTTTCGGTAATTCGGTATTATTATTGACCATTACAACTTCATGGACAGTTGGGTTAAACTGCACACCTTTTGCTTTTATCTCCGTTACACCCTTTTCCGATAGGATAGAGTTGATTTTTTTAAGAATAAGTTTTACTCCTTCAATAAAAGATGCCATATTGCCGTTTTGCTCATTTGAAAGTGCCGCCGCTATGGTATCTTCAACCGCATCGGCAATAGGAAGGAAATCCATAATATCTTCTCTCTTAACAGTTTCCATTATTGATAATCTATCCTTTGCAGCTATTTTTTTGCTATTTTCAAAGTCGGCATACATCCGTATATATTTCTCATTTAATTCATCAAATTTTCTTTGTAAATCTTCTTGCTCTATATTCTCATTTATGAAAATATCCTTATTTTTTTTCACATCCACACTCTCTTTTTCGATAACTTTTGTCATATATTCTCCTCGTATCGCATTTCAAACCACTTTAGCTGTATGGCTGCCTGTCTAACTAACCTGAGCCCCTTTTTATAGTTCATATTTGACGGTCCCATTATACTTATAAGTCCCATATTGTCCTTGAGATAGTAACTGGATGTTATAACCGATGTGTTCTTAGGCAGGTCAATAACACTATTTCCAATAAATATTTGCGAATCTGCTCCATTTATAGTTTTATCCAATAGGTTTGCAATTAGCTCTTTTTTCTCCAGAAGCGAAATAAAAGATTTGAGAGAGCTTACATTTTCGTTAAATTCCTTCATTTTAAGCAAATTATCTATACCGCTGATTGCAACACCGTCTTTATTTTTATATAACTTATCGTAGAGGTTGACAAGCGAATTATATAGATTGCTGCATCGCATTCTGTTCTGTTTTATGTCATTAATTACTTTATCTTTTATATCGTTAATGGGAAAGTTTTTGTATTTCCTATTTAAATCTTTAACCACCTCCTTTAAGTAGGCGAAATTATTTATATCTATATTAAAAATATCACTTTCCATCCATCCATATTCAAGTATAAATATGAGATACACCTTGTTTTTATCAAGTCTGATAAGATCTATTTTTTTAAGTTTCAACGATGTTACGTCGGGCTCTGTTATGGCAACCAAATAATTACTCTCTTCCGATAACCATGAAGATATTTTTGACATAACTGAATTCAGCGAGTCTGAACCGCTTACAAAAACAGGGACGATTGAGCCCTTGGGCGCTAAATTATTGACTATGCGATCGGTATAATACTTATAACCTTTCAAAGTGGGAAGCTTCCCTCCCGATGTGTGTAGGCTTTTAAGATATCCCATTTCCTGAAGATCAAAAAGCATATTTCGCAAAGTAGCAGGCGATATAGAAAGATTATATTTTCTCACAATTTTCCTAGATCCTTCAGATTTTCCGCTGTCAATATAGTTTTCTACAACAATTCTCAAAGCTTCGCCCAGCCTGTTATCTTTCATATTTTTCATTTCTTAGCACTCTTAACCATAATCTGCTAACAAGATAATCGTTAATCAATATATGTCAAGGATAAAAATAATTGTGTTCATATTTTCTTGTCTTTGCTCAACGGAATTTGCGATAAGCGAACATGCATTGAATATCAGCATAAATTTGTTATCCTAATCCGCATAATGCATAATGAGACCACTGCATAATAAGGAGGTATTTATATGGATTGGAACGCTCTTGCGAGTAGAATGGTTCGCGCCGTCAAACTTGATGATACTCTGTTTAGTGAAGTGAAGTTAGATGGAGCTGCCACGCTTCAGGCGGCTTTTGTAGTAGTTATAACGAGTATTGCAGCAGGTGTAGGTACTGCACGTCAGGCAGGGATAGGTGGAATTTTATACGGAACGGTTATATCTTTGGCGGCATGGTATGTGTGGGCTTATATAGTATATTTTGTTGGGGCAAAACTATTTCCTCATGCTGAATCTACCCCGAAAGAACTCCTAAGAACAATAGGATTTTCATCAGCTCCTGGAATTTTCAGGCTTTTCGGCTTTATACCGACACTTGGACCTTTAATAGTTCTTGTTTCATCTATATGGATGATTATAGCAATGATTAAAGCCGTTAAAGCCGCTTTCAATTATGATAATACCAAGAAAGCCGTAGGCGTTGTACTCATAGGATGGGTCATACAAGTTATTGTTGTACTCATAGCTTTTGCAATAGTTGGAATATATAAGTAGATGCCTGACATTTCATATATCTATGCTTTTTTGTCGGTAATATTAGTAATAATAGTTATATCAGCGGCATTTATTAAAAGACAAAATGAACTACTTAAAATCTCAAATTCAAAGTTTGATCAACTAAAAGAAAAAATTGATTCTGTCGAAAAAGATGGTTTGAGAATTGAAAATGCCATGAGAGGAGAATTTTCATCATCGAGAATAGAATATGCCAATAGCAGCAAACAGCTTAGAGAGGAGCTTTCGGTATCACTAAAAGCATTTGGCGACTCTACGCTTAAAAGAATGAACGATATAGCGGTAATGCAGAAAAATCAGCTTGAAACTTTTGCCAACCAGCTATCAAGCTTGACAATTATGAATGAAGAAAAATTCAGCAATGTAACAAATGTGATTCAATCAAGACTTGAAGCTATCAGAAGCGGCAATGAAAAAAAGCTCGACGAAATGAGGACGGTTGTTGATGAAAAATTAGATAAAACAATTTCGGAAAGAATAGGATCATCATTTAAAATTGTAAGTGAACGCTTAGAGGCGGTTTATAAAGGACTTGGTGATATGCAGCATCTTGCAAACGGAGTTGGCGATCTTAAAAGAGTGTTGACAAATGTAAAAACCAGAGGTGTTATGGGAGAATATCAGCTTGCAAATATTTTGGAGCAGATGTTATCACCAAACCAATATTCCGCAAATGTGAAAACAAAAGTAGGAGGCAGCGGTTTTGTAGAATACGCCGTTAAGCTTCCCGGCAGAGATAATAACACCATATGGCTTCCGATTGATTCAAAGTTTCCCATTGAAACTTACAGACGGTTATCCGAAGCATATGATGAAGCAGACAAAGAAAGCATCGCCGGTTTGAGGGCTGAACTCAAAAAAGGAATAAAATTATCTGCAAAAGAGATAAATAACAAATATATTGATCCTCCGAATACGACCGATTTTGCCATTATGTTTTTACCGATTGAAGGTCTTTACATGGAGGTTTTAAGAGATCCTGAACTTTTTAGCCGGCTAAAAATGGAATATAAAATCGTTGTGGCTGGTCCCACCACTCTTTCGGCACTTTTAAGCAGCCTTCAGATGGGTTTCAAAACATTGGCAATTGAAAAACGTACAAGTGAAGTATGGGATATTTTAGGTGGCGTAAAAGCTGAGTTCGGGAAATTTGGACAAATATTGCAGAAAACACAAAAAAAAATACAGGAAGCGTCAAATACATTGTCTGATGCTGATGTAAGAACAAGGGCTATTGCAAGAAAATTGCGTGATGTGGAGGAGTCTCCTGCAATAATAGAAGTCAAAAATGAATAGGAATAGATTTCCTTCCATTGCTTTTTTGATGCATTTGTTATAATAGGTCATATAATGAAACAAAATTCAGTGCTTAGGAGAAAAGGTTGAAAGAGATGTCTTCATATAACCCATCCGGGTTAAGTAAATGGTATAAATTTTGGGAAGAAAATAAACTTTTTGACCCTGACGGCAAAGGAGAACCGTTTTGCATGGTTCTCCCACCGCCTAATGTAACAGGCGTTCTGCATATCGGCCATGCATTAAACCAGACGCTTCAAGATATTATAGCGCGCTATAAACGGATGAAGGGATTTGATGTTTTGTGGATTCCCGGAACCGATCATGCCGGAATTGCAACTCAAAATGTAGTTGAAAAGGCATTGGCAAAAAAAGAAATAAGCCGTTTTGATCTTGGAAGGGAAAAGTTTGTAGAAAAAGTCTGGGAATGGAAAGCCGATTACGGTGATAAGATAACCGAGCAGATTAGAATGTTAGGCTCATCGCTTTCGTGGAGTTATCAGCGATTTACCATGGATAACGATATGAGTCTTGCGGTGAAAACTGTTTTTGTTACGCTTTACAACAAAGGTTTGATTTACAAAGGCAGCTATATTGTCAACTGGTGTCCAAGATGTTTAACAGCCTTAAGCGATCTTGAAGTAGAGCATAAAAAACAATCGGGCAGCTTATGGTTTCTAAAATATGTATCGCCGGATAATCCTGAAGATGGTATAGTTGTTGCAACTACCAGACCGGAAACTCTGTTTGGAGATAGTGCGGTTGCCGTTAATCCGACAGACGATAGATATAAAAGATTTATCGGAAAGACTGTAATGGTGCCTATTGTCAACAGGGAAATTCCGGTAATTGCAGATAGTTATGTTGACATCGGTTTTGGAACCGGTGCATTGAAAATTACGCCGGCTTGCGATCCAAACGACTTTGATGTAGCCAAGAGACACTCGCTTAGCCAAATAAGCGTTTTTACAAAAGATGCTAAGATGAATGAAAATGCCATGGAATTTGAAGGTTTGGACAGATATAAATGCAGAAAGAAAGTTATAGAGAAACTGCAAACCGAAGAATTACTGATAAAGGAAGAGCCGCATATTCATAGCGTTGGACAATGTTATAGATGTAGAACCGATGTTGAACCGCTGGTAAGCGAGCAGTGGTTTGTCAAAACAAAAGAGATGGCAAGGATGGCAAAAGCCGCCGTCAGCAGCAAAGATGCGAGATTCATACCCGATCAATGGACAAAAACATTTTATGAGTGGATGGATAATATCAGAGATTGGTGCATATCAAGGCAAATTTGGTGGGGACACAGAATTCCGGTATATTATTGCGATAAATGCAAAAAAATGACGGTTTCGATTGAGACTCAAACAATATGTCCTGAATGCGGTGGAAATATGCATCAAGACGAGGATGTTTTGGATACATGGTTTTCTTCCGCATTATGGCCTTTTTCCACATTGGGGTGGCCGAAAGAATCAAAGCTGTTAAAACGGTTTTACCCAAATTCTCTTGTTGTAACAGGTTTTGACATAATCTTTTTTTGGATTGCTAGAATGATGATGATGGGGCTTACTTTTATGGACAAGGTGCCTTTTAAAGATATTTATATTCACGCATTAGTCAGGGATGAGCATAACCAAAAGATGAGTAAATCAAAAGGAAATGTTATTGATCCTGAAGTTATTATCTCAAAATATGGAGCCGATTCACTTAGATTTACGCTTGCCTCTCTTGCAGGACAGGGGCGCGATATAGTGCTGTCTGAAGCAAGAATTGAAGGATTTAAGCATTTCTTAAACAAGATATGGAATGCGTTTAGATTGGTCAAAAAGTTAGTTGGCAGCAGCAAGATACCGGATTCAATAGAAAACCGTACTATTGCCATGAGTTGGATTATTTCAGAATCAAATTTTGCGGTGAAAGAATGCGGAGATTTTCTTGAACAATATAAATTTAACGACGCTGCTAACGTGCTTTATCAATTTGTATGGCATAAATTTTGCGATGTTTATCTTGAAATAGCAAAAGACGAAATAGGAAAATTTTCGGAGGAGACGAAATTTGTTCTTGTTTATATAACGGATATCATGCTTAGAGCACTTCATCCGTTTATTCCGTTTATTACCGAAGAGTTATGGCATCAAATGGAGGAGTATTTCCCTGGCAGAACCGCCGTTTCCATATTGCAGACTAAATTTCCCGAATGCAACAGTTTTGATTATAAGGATGCGCATCATGAAATGGAGATGATTATTAAGGTGTCATCAATGCTGAGGTCATTGAAAAGCGATCTTCAGATTCCAACGAAAAATTTCACTGAAGCTGAAGTAAAAGGAGGCGGTGCCGAAATTGTTTATGCGAATGCCGACTATATTAAGCGACTATCTTTTGCCAATCTAACGAAAAATCTAACCGGTGCTCATAGAACAGGAAATCTGCAGCCCAATCTTGAGGTATCTGAGGTTGTCATTGCTGCGACAGATGAGCAAAAAAAAGAAGCAGCGGTTAAGATTTCGGAAGAGATGAATATCTTGAATAAAAGAATAAAGGTTTTAAAAAAGCGGCTTAACAACAGGGGATTTTTGGAGCATGCAGAAGCATCTGTTGTTAGCTGGATCAAGAAGGAATATTTAGATGATAACTTACATGTGACTGTTTTAAAAAAAAGGATAAGTGAAATGGAATTAAACTATGGACAGAAATTTGAAAAAGGACATGCTGCATGTTAAATAAAAAATCTCAAATATTAATAAAGAAAGTTGGAAACTCGGATTTGAGTATAAAAAAAATGTTATGGTTCTTTTTTATATGCGCTATCCTTTCGATTTACAATATATCTTACGCTGACTATTTAAATAATCTAAATCATGAATTTACGAAAATTGATAAACCCATAAACGGCAAAGTTACTTCTGCATTAAAGGGAACCTCAGTTATTAATAAAGGCTCGCAATCCGGCGTAAAAACAGGAATGCAGGTTAATATATACGAGAATTTTGGGACATATCGATTAAACGGTAAAAGCATAATTTTGAAAAAACTTATCTGTTACGGTGTTGTAAAAAAAACTTACGATAATAAGTCGGAAGTAATTGCAGTATATGGTGTTGATGAAGAAACAAAGAAACTTCTTTATCTAATTCCTGACGGCTGGAAGTATAAAACACTTAAAATTAAGGCCGGTGATCTGTTCTCTATAAATAGCGGCAGACAGAAAGCTGCAATCCTAACGAGGAACCCGGTATTGTACAATACCCTAAAATCAGCACTGGTGAATTTTGATGTTGCAAGTAATGATTGGGTGAATGAAGAACGTGTTGCATTAAAAATTTATGGGATGGATAGAAAAAAATTGTCACGCCTTGCTTTCAAATTGGGCATAGATTATTTTCTCATTCCAACTCTTTCAAAAAATAACAACGCAGGCAGCTTAAACATACTGGTAATTGGGGGTTTATCGGGTATGACCATAGATAATATCTCTACCGGTTTGAATCAATCCGATTACAGCCTTTTGGAAAATAAAATACAAAATTCCACTACCCTTATAAATCCTGATAACGTTACGGCAAGCAACCTTGATTTAGAGTATAAAAAAACTATTTTAGATAAACTGTTTGGTAAGATAGGCATATCAATTCATCATGGCAGTTACCAAAAAGAGATAGCCGGCACAAGAACTGTTGCCATAATCAATGATTCAAACATAGCGGATGATTTGGCAATCAAGAATGTAAACGGCAATAAAGAATTTATAGTATTATCTGACGGTAGAGCCGTTATCTATAGTTATTCAAACGGTGATATTAAAAAAATTCAAGAATTATCAGCTATAAACAGCGTATCGGTTGAGCTATACAAACAATTTTTGATACTTTCAGGATTTGACCGCTACGGAGCAATAAAATCGCTGTTCTATAAATTAGATCATGATCATAAATTTATCAAAATGGCTGAAGATTCGGCTTGGATGAGGTTTGTACATTGGAACGGCAATGTTGTTGCAGCAAGACAGGCAGGCAGTATTGATAGCCTATTTTCATCCAAACTCTATCTATATCACATAAAAAATGATTCGCTTGTTAAATTTAAAGATATAAGCTATATTACAAAAAAGACAGCATTCTTTAACTGGGATACAATATTGATAGGTCATAATACTTTTATGGTTTATCTTTCAAGAAATGGAAATGTTGTGGTTGAAAAAAACCGTAAAGTTATAAGCGAATCGAAGGCTGTTTTCGGATTTGGAAAAAACAGAATAGTGAGATATCCTCGATCATACTCAAATAGTTCCAATGACAATAAAAATGCCGGTACAATTTTGATACATAAACCGATAAAGTTTTTTTATGAAAATGGCAAGTTGGAAATAGCCGTTATGCGAAATTATAAAACATCCGTACTTAACACTCCTTTTACCAGTTCTACAGGTGGGTCGGCTCTATGGATATATGTACTTAATAAAGACGGACTTCACAGGCAATTTGCATCAGGCAATATATTCGGAAGAATAAGTGCAGCCGCAATTTATAAAAATATGCTGCTGCTCGGAAGGGCTGTTCCATCCGATTTTTTCAGAAACTTATTACAAGGTGAGAAGGAAAAAGGATTAACAACATATATCAGAATATTGAGATAGTTTGGAGGTAGAATGAATACCAACGCCATTATAGAAGCGACTGATCGTTATATTATGCATACTTATAACAGGCTTCCGGTTTCGTTTGTTAAAGGCAGCGGTTATAAACTTATAGATGAGAAAGGAGAGACTTATATAGATTTTCTTGCAGGAATTGCCGTAAATAATCTTGGATACGAGAATAAAAATATAATTACAGCATTAAAAAAAGCGGTTATGAAGCCGCTCCATGTATCTAATTTATACCTTATCAGCGAACAGGCATCTCTTGCCAAAACTTATGTGGAAAATTCATGTCTTGATAAAGCGTTTTTCGGAAATTCGGGCGCTGAGGCTAACGAAGCGGCCATGAAATTAGCGAGAAAATACAGTGTTGATCATTATGGAGATAACAGGTATAAGATAATCACACTTTCAGGATCGTTTCATGGCAGAACAATGGCTACTATTACTGCAACCGGTCAGAGCAAATTCCACCACTATTTTAATCCGTTTCTTGAAGGATTCATTTATGCAGCTCCCAACGATTACGAGAAAACCGTATCGGTAATGGATAAGTCTGTTGCAGCCGTCTTAGTCGAGCTTGTGCAAGGCGAAGGCGGAGTAATTCCGCTTACACAAGAATATGTAAGCCTGCTTTATAAATATTGCAAAAAGCATAATATAATTTTTATGGTAGATGAGATTCAAACAGGAATGGGAAGAACGGGAAAACTATTTTCGTATCAGCATTATAATATTGAACCTGATATTATCACTATAGCTAAAGCAGCTGGCGGCGGGCTTCCGATAGGAGTTATGCTGGCAAAAGATAAATTCGCAGAAAGTTTTACACATGGAACGCATGCCTCCACTTTTGGAGGCAGTCCGTTTGTTTGCTCTACTGCATTGGCATACCTTGATGAACTCTTATCGGGTGATTATATAAAAAATGCTGAGGCTATGGGAAATTACCTTATGTCAAAATTAAAAAAGCTTAAGAGGCGCTTCAGCACTATTGTTGATGTAAGGGGATTGGGACTACTTATTGGTGCTGAACTTTCCGACGGTCTTGCGCAAAAGTTTTGTAAATATGCTTTTAAAAATCATTTTCTTGTCGGCATTGCAGGTACTAATGTGGTTAGATTTGAACCGCCGCTTATGATAGATAAAGCTGCTATTGATTTAATTATTCAGTGCATGGATGATTTTTTTGAAAGAGAAAGCGCTTGAAGATTAACTTAAACCCCTTTGCAGGCATATAACAATAAAATGGAAAAGATAGAATTTTTTAGAAATCTTGAGCTTAGCATAGCATCATTTGGAGGAATTGGATTTGCGCCTTACGCACCGGGTACAATCGGAAGCATAGCTGCGCTTCCAATCGTGATTGTTTTATCTAATCATCATTGGTGGTATATTGCTATTACTATTCTACTTTTTGTTGCCGGAACCTTCGTCGGCAATAAAGCTGAAATGATTTATCATGAAAAAGACCCGGGATGGGTTGTAGTGGATGAAGTCGTAGGCATGCTTATCTCGTTTTTTCTCGTACCTATAAGCGGGTTTAGTGTTATTATCGGTTTCATACTTTTTAGATTAATTGATATCTCAAAAGTATTTCCTCTCAATCAGTTAGAGAAAGTGCCGGGAGGACTTGGAATTATGTTAGATGATGCTATAGGCGGAGTAATGGTTAATATCATACTAAATATCATAATTGTACTGTGAGCAATTTAGACGCATATATATTTGAAGACGGAAACATTGAAGATATTATTTCGCAATTTCAAACAGCTGATTTTGATATTCATGATAATGGAGACTACAAAAAACTAACGGTTATTTTTAAAATAAATGATAAAAACAGCTCATTTGAGATTAAAAAAATTCTTATGGATCGTTTTGGCGGTGATGTATGTTTCGATAATCCGTTTTATCTTACTTCGGAATTGTTGTTTGAATCTCACCTTAAAATTGCAACCGTTGAGTCTTGTACAGGGGGATTGATTGCACACAATTTGATAAACTTTGCAGGAAGTTCTATGTGTTATGATAGAGGTTTTATAACATACAGCAATAAATCCAAAATCGATCTCGGTGTTGATGAAAAAACAATTGAGAAATATGGTGCAGTAAGCAAAGAAACTGCGGCGCTCATGGCATCTGCCTGCATCAATAAAGCAGATGCGGATATCTCAATTTCCTCCACAGGCGTTGCAGGCCCTGAGGCAAGCAGATTAAAACCTGTAGGACTCGTATGGTTTGGCACCGCTTTCAAAAATAAAACTTATTGTTGTAAAGCCAATTTCTCAGGGTCGAGAAATGATATTAGAGCAGCAGCTGCTTATTTCGCTATAAACATTGTCAGGAAAATATTATTAAAATGAGAAGTTTTATTGCACTCAAACTGCCGGATCATATATCAAAAATAGTTTATGAGTTTACAGAACTGTTATGTCATCGGTCTAACTTAAAATTTAAAATGATACCGTCGGCAAACTATCATGTAACATTAAAATTTCTCGGTGATATAGAGATTGACAAGATGAAAGAGATAGAAATCATGTTAGATTCTATTTCTAAAATAGTTGATCCGGTTGAACTGTCACTTGACCAACTGCTTTTTTTCCCTTCAAAATCAGGCGGCTCTGTTGTTATTAAAATTGATGGAAACTTTAATGCTGCCTACATAATTAACAAGAAAATGGAAGAATTGGGCTATAAAGACAATAGAAGATTTGCCCCCCATTTGACAATCTGTAAATTAAAAGGGAAAGAGATGCCGTTATTGGAGAAAAAACGATTGGGAAATATAAAATTCTCCGTTGATTCATTCTCACTTTTTAAAAGTAAACTTACACCGAACGGCGCAATATATACTGAATTGAAGAATTTTAAATGGAGGAAGATGTGAATGATAAAGAAAATGCACTTAATCTTGCTATAAAAAAGATAGAAAAGAATTTTGGAAAAGGTTCGATTATGAGATTAAAATCAGGTTTTGCACTGGATGTTGAAAGTATATCAACCGGTTCCATGGGACTGGATGCCGCACTTGGTGTAGGAGGAATTCCCAGAGGTAGAGTTACAGAGATATACGGTCCTGAAAGTTCGGGAAAGACCACATTAGCACTTCATGTAACGGCTGAAGCTCAGAAAGCAGGGCTAACTGCTGCCTTTATAGATGCCGAGCATGCTTTAGATATGAAATATGCAGAGATACTTGGCGTTGATATTAGCAAACTACTTGTTAGTCAACCTGACAGCGGAGAGCAGGCGTTGGAAATTGCCGATACGCTTGTTCATTCGGGTGCCGTAGATCTTATAGTAATCGATTCGGTTGCAGCTCTTGTTCCTGAGGCTGAAATAGCAGGAGAGATGGGTGATGCCCAAATGGGACTTCAAGCCAGACTTATGAGTCAAGCACTGCGTAAAATGACAGGGGCAGTGAGCAAATCTAAAGCAGCTATTATCTTTCTAAATCAGCTTCGGCAAAAAATAGGCGTTTTTTTTGGTAATCCTGAAACTACAACAGGCGGCAACGCACTTAAATTTTATGCATCCGTCAGATTGGATATAAGAAAAAGACAGCTTATTAAAAAAGATGACACTGTTATAGGTACAACTGTCAAAGTTAAGGTTGCTAAAAATAAAGTTGCTCCTCCATTTAGATATGCCGAATTTAATGTCATGTATGGTACTGGTATTGATCATGGCTATGAGATTTTAACACTTGGCGTTGATAATGACCTAATTGAAAAGAGCGGATCATGGTATTCCGTTGAAGATATGAGAATAGGGCAGGGCAAGGATGCCGCATCACTATTCTTGGAAGAACATCCTGAGCTATCTCAAAAAATTGAGGGACAGATTAGAGAAAAACTTGGCATTCCGACTAAACCTGTTAAGCTGGATAAGGAAACAAATGAATAAATTTGGCTCTATTTTACATGAGGCATTAGAAAAGGGCGCATCTGACATTCACTTCAGAATAAACGGGTTTGTATTTTTTAGGATTGACGGATCTTTAATAAAAAATGAAAAATACGGCAGAATAACAGATTCGGATATGAAACAGTTGACCGAAATTATCTTAAAAGAAAAACAGATTATTCGATTGAATAAATCAAAAAACATCGATGTCTCGTATGAGATTAAGGGCAGGGGACGTTTTAGAATAAATTTCTTTTATCAGAGAGGCAAACTTAGCGCTGCATTTAGAATAATACCTTCTGAGATACCTTCAATAAGTGAGTTGAATCTGCCGAATGTATTATACGGTATATCTAAATTGAATAAAGGCTTGATACTTATAACCGGTGTTACCGGATCGGGAAAATCAACGACGATGGCTGCTATAATTGAAGAGATTAATTTGCGGGCTACTAAAAATATTATTACAATTGAAGATCCGATCGAATATATGTTTGATGACAAAAAATCTATCATAGCACAGCGTCAGATTGGTGACGATGTAATCAGTTTTGGCGGAGGATTAAGAGCTGCATTGAGAGAAGACCCTGATGTAATAATGATGGGAGAGATGAGAGACAGAGAAACTATCGCGTCGGTTCTAAACGCTGCAGAAACGGGTCACCTTGTGATTTCAACGCTGCATACACTTGATGCCAAAGAAACTATAAATAGGATAATTTCCGTATTTCCCATAGAACATTCAAGCAATATTCGCCATCAAATAGCCGGCACACTAAGAACTATTGTATCCCAAAGGCTGCTTAAACAGTCTGAAAATAGGGGGATGATTCCGGCTGTTGAATTATTAATTTCAACTGATCATATAAGAGAATGCATCACCGATCCGGAAAAAACGGATGATATACCTTCTGTTATTGAGCAAGGACAAACCGAATATAATATGCAGACATTTGATCAATCGATAATGCGGCTTTATAATAAAAAGCTGATATCCAAAGAGGAGTCTTTGCTGAATGTAACAAACTCAACAGATTTTGAACTTAAGCTCCATGGATTGACCGCGGGCAGCGCAGATTTGTGAGAGATGCAGGATAAAGGATGTTAAGTTGTTAAATAAAGAAATGATTTGACATCTAATATTTTTAAAATGAGTTGCATAGATAAAACGACAAATTTTAAAACTGCGCTTGGTATTGCATTAAAAATGCTTGTCAGACATGACAAAACGGCAAAGCAAATAGAAGACAGACTGAAAGATTTTGAAGACGAAACAGTTGAAAGTGTACTTTCATGGTTAAAAGAAAGAGACTATGTTAACGATCTTAAATTTGCAGAAAGCTACTACAGAAGCAGAAAAAAAAAGAGGTGGGGCGGTTTTAAAATCAAACATCACCTTGAAGAATTAGGTGTAACGGAAGAAATTATAGAAAAAGCTGCAGGTGATATTGATCTATATGAAAAAGATACAGCACTAACTCTTCTTAAAAAAAGAGATAACGATGATAGAAATAAACAGGTAAGATTTTTACTTTCTCGAGGATTTAAATATGAAACAGTCATTAATGCCGTTGAAACGGTAAAACAATCACGATTAAAGGTAAAGCATTAGAAAAATACCTTTTAAGATTTAGAGATGATCATCAATTTTCAAACTCATATAGAAAGCATTAAAAGTAAGTAATTTGGCGGTTTAGCTGCTATTTTTAGAAAAGCAGCTTACATAATGGAGGAAAATTTGAATTCATTTGATATAAGAGAGAAATTTCTTTCATACTTTGAAGGAAAAGGATCAACGCGAGTAAAAAGTGCATCGCTAATACCTCACAATGATCCGACGCTGCTCTTTGTTAATGCCGGAATGGTTCAGTTCAAGAACAGCTTTCTCGGTAAGGAAAAAAGGGATTATGTTAGGGCAACGAGCTGTCAAAAATGCATACGGGCAGGAGGAAAGCATAACGACCTGGACCAAGTTGGTTACACTGCCAGACACCACACTTTTTTTGAAATGCTCGGTAATTTTTCATTTGGGGACTATTTCAAGAAGGAGGCTATTGAATTCGGATGGGAATTTGTCACCAAAGAGATGGCGATTCCTGAGAAAAAGCTATGGATAACCGTTTATAAGGATGACGATGAGGCGTTTGATCTATGGCACAAGAATATAGGAGTACCAGTATCAAGAATTTTGAGATTGGGAGAAAAAGATAACTTCTGGTCTATGGGCGACACAGGTCCGTGCGGTCCATGTTCTGAGATACATATTGATCAGGGAGAAGGCATAGGATGCGGTAGATCTGAATGTGGAGTTGACTGCGAATGCGATAGGTTTTTGGAACTCTGGAATCTCGTTTTCATGCAGTTTAACCGTGATGAATCCGGCAATATGACAAAGCTGCCCAAGCCATCTATTGATACTGGTCTTGGATTGGAGCGCTTTACCGCCATAGTAGAGGGCGTTACAAGCAACTATGATACGGATCTGCTTATGCCCATCATTCAAAAAATTGCCGCCGCTTCGGGTAAAGAGTATGGAGATAATTCAAAAGCTGATATCTCTCTTAGAGTTATATCCGATCATATCAGAGCGGCGAGTTTTCTTATAGCTGACGGAGTTATTCCTGATAAAACTGGACGCGGCTATGTATTAAGAAGAATAATAAGGCGAGCCGTAAGACATGGTAAAGTTCTCGGTTTTGATGAACCGTTCTTATGGCAATTTTCAGGATTAGTAAAAGAGATGATGTCGCCGATCTATCCGGAATTGATTCAATATGAAGATATAACGATAAAAACTATCGAGGATGAGGAAGAACAATTCCATAGAACGTTGGATATCGGTCTGTCAATTTTGGATAAGGAGCTATCAAAACACTCTTATTTAAAATCCGACACCGTTTTTAAACTTTATGACACATACGGATTTCCTACGGATATAACCTGTGACATAGCACGCGAGCATAATATATCCGTTGACATGAATGGATTTGAAGCGCTTGTGAACGAACAGCGTTCACGTTCAAAAAAGAGTTGGGCTGGAACGAATGAAACTACGATTAATCCGGTTTATTCTAAAATCGCAGAAAAAATAGGTAAAACAAAATTTGTAGGCTATAATCTAAACGGAATATTTAATTCTAAAATCGAAGCGCTTGTCGTTGATGGCGAGATCGTTAATACGGCAAAAGACGGAGATGTTGAAGTTATTACGACAAGTACGCCATTTTATGGAAGATCCGGCGGGCAAATAGGCGATACCGGTTTTATAAAATCGGATAATTTTAATATAAAAGTCAGCGATACGATAAAAGAATCCGGCCTTATAATACAGAAAGGTGAGGTGGTTGACGGGACTGTTTTAACGGGTAGCTCGGCTATTATGATTGTCAATAAAAAAAGGCGTAATAGTATCAGGGGAAATCATACTGCCACACACCTGCTTCAGGCTGCCTTAAGAACCGTTTTGGGCAAAACGGTTCATCAGGCAGGATCGCTTGTTACAAATAGCTATTTGAGATTTGATTTCACCTATTCGGATGATATATCCGCAGCTGATTTAAGAAAAGTTGAAATGTTGGTAAACGATGAAATATCAAAATCTTGTCCTATTTTGACTTCGGAAACCAGCCTTGATGATGCCATGAAAAGCGGGGCAATGGCTCTTTTTGGTGAGAAATACGGAGAAACGGTAAGAATTGTATCTTGTGAAGATTTTTCTAAAGAATTATGCGGTGGCATCCATGTTAATAACAGCGCCGATATAGGCTTATTTGTTATAAAGGGAGCCAAATCAATTGCAAGCGGTATTAAACGAATTGAGGCTGTAACTGGAAAAACGGCTTTAAACATTCTCTTATCATACAAAGATATTGCTTTAATGCTTTCGTCTATGATGTCGGTTAAACCTGTAGAACTAAAAGATAAAATCTATGAATTAATAAAAGATGTAAAGGAAAAAGAACGTAAGATTAGATCATTAAAGATAACAAAAATAGCAGAAACTTCTAATCTTAAAATAAGTAAAATTAAAAACTACAAGTTCGCATTATTGCAGCTTTCTAATATTAATAGCAAAGAGATTAGAGAAACAGGTGACAGAGTAAAACAACAGATAAGCAAAGGAATAGTATGCATACTTGATGTAAAAAAACTTTCTATCTTGATAATGACAACAGGTATAGATATCAACGCAGCAAGCTACCTTAAAAGCGTTTTATTATCTTACGGCGGAAGAGGCGGAGGCACTGAGAGAATGGCTCAAGGAACTATACCAAAGGGTACAAATTTAGATCGTTTTATTGAATCTCTAAAAAATAAGCTTCGAGAATAATTGATTTGGAATACCCTGTACTAATTTTGATAGGGGCTGTTGCAGGTTTTTTCTCTTCCTTGCTTGGAATAGGAGGAGGTTTTATTATTGTGCCTGTATTTTTCCTAATCGGCATAAAACCTTCTATAGCAGGAGGCAGCAGCCTTGCTATCACATCTATGATCGCTCTTGTCTCTTCAATCAATTATCAAAAACATGGCAATTTTAATAAAAAAGCGGCGATTTATATTGTTTTAGGGGGATTGCCAGGAGCAGCCATAGGTACAATAACGGTTCATATATTAAATGGTACTAATTTACTAAAAAGTTTTATGTCAATAGGTTTTCTTGTGCTGGTAGTTATAATGTTAATAAGAATGCTTTATGATGTAATATGGGATAAAAAACCTGCAAAAAAGAAGACGCAACCTATTTTAATAGGGGTATCAATAGGATTTTTCGTAAGTTTCGTTTCTGTTATTATGGGCATAGGAGGAGGATTCGCATATATGCCTTCTCTTCTTTATATTTATGGAATGCCTATTCAAGTGGCAACAGGAACAAGCCTTTTTATAATCTTTTTTGTTAATTTGATTGCAACAATAGAAAATATCTTTTTAAATCATACAGTATCATTGCTCTATGTAATCTTGACTTTAGCAGGTTCATTTTTAGGGGTTAAGGCTGCTCATAAAACCAATATTTCCAGTCGAGTGAAAAAACTTTTATTTGTATCTATTCTCTTTATGGTATTTGCTGAAAACCTTACAGCTCTTATATTTTAAAAAATATCTATTAATTTCTAAGTTTTGACCAATCTAAGTCTTTTGTGAATTTGAATATTATGAGGCCACTGCAGTAGTCTCATAATCTGTTTTTGGTATGGCAGCCGGTTTCGGCGGCAGCGTTAGGTACATAAAGCTCGGTTACTAAATATATACAATTCATCTGCTTGACTATTTGCAAAAAGAGATTATATTAATTTTACACCCCTCATAGGGGGGTATAAAATTAAATTTGCGGAGGGTGAAAGATAAAATGAAAGTAATTGATCCGGTATGTGGTATGAGTATTGAAGAATCCGATGCGGCTGGCAGTGAAACACATGAAGGTAAAAAATATTATTTTTGCGCAGATAGCTGTCATGACAAATTTATAAAAAATCCCGAATTGTTTGTTGTCAAAACCGAATCAACGGATGAAAGTTGTGCGGTTTGTGATATTGATACCGCTCCTGCTGCCAAAGTTCTCTCTAAAGAGATCTATACTTGTCCTATGCATCCTGAAATAAGGCAGAAGGGTCCGGGTTCGTGTCCTAAATGCGGCATGGCACTTGAACCTCTTGTCCCGAAGCTTTCTGCAAAAACCGAATGGACATGTCCTATGCATCCTGAAATCGTTCAGGATAAACCTGGCAGCTGTCCTAAATGCGGCATGGCACTTGAATCAAAAACCGTTAGTACCGAAGAGGAAGAGAATCCTGAACTCATTAACATGACACGCAGATTTAAGATAAGTGCTATTTTGACAATACCTGTTCTTATTCTGGCAATGGGCAGACTCATTCCTGGAGTTTCCTCAATTTTCGCTTTGGCTCCTCCCGAGGTTCTAAAATGGGCTGAATTTATACTTGCCACACCTGTTGTAATTTGGGGAGGATGGCCGTTTTTTGTACTTTTCTGGCAATCAATCAGGCATTGGAATCTAAATATGTTTACACTGATTGGAAGTGGTGTAGGAGTCGCATATCTTTATAGTGTTGTAGCTCTGGTTTTCCCAGATATCTTTTTGTCTGAGTTCAGAACCGGTACAGGAGAGGTGGGCGTTTATTTTGAAACGGCTTCTGTTATAGTTACACTTGTTTTGCTGGGGCAGGTTATGGAACTGAGGGCGAGAGGCAAAACAGGTGCTG
>CAZAPZ010000027.1:0-18509 GCA_964487285.1 uncultured Campylobacterales bacterium
GAAAATCATTAAAGATGTGGCAAGCGGTTTTCACACAAATAGGTTCTCAATTAAGCCTGATAGAAAACAAGCCATAAAACAGGCTATAGAAATGGCAAATACCGGTTATGCTATTCTGATTGCCGGAAAAGGTCATGAGACATACCAGATTATAGGAAATAAACGCATATATTACGACGATAGAATAGTGGTAAAAGAGATTTTAGATGCTAATACACTTTAAAATAAATTGTGAGCTGATGAAAAAAAATTCAGCACCTACACACAACACAAGGCAGGATAATCAATGATAGAGCTTCAGGAATTGCTGGAAACAACACAAGCCGATTTAATTTACAAAGGACAGTCAACACACTTTGAAAATATATGTATTGACAGCAGATTGGCTCAACCCGGTTTTATATTCTTTTGCTTAAAAGGCAGTCACTTTAACGGTCACGATTTTATACCTGAAGCGGTTAAAAATGGAGCGGTTGCCATTGTATGCTCTGAAGCGATTAATCAGATAGACGGAATAAGCATTCTCAAGGTGAATGATACAATCAAAGCTCTTGGAAAACTTGCCAGGTTTAATAGGTTAAAATATCAAATTCCCGTTATAGCCGTTACAGGGAGCGTGGGCAAAACAACTACAAAAGAACTTATTAGCAAACAACTGGAAAAATATGGCAATACCGTTGCTACATTTTCAAATCAAAACAATCAGATAGGCGTGCCTCTGACACTTCTCAAAATTAACAGCTCAACTAAATTTGCCGTAGTCGAACTCGGGTCAAATCATCCTGGTGAAATTGCAGTGCTCGCAGCATTGATAAGACCGACCCATTCGGTTATTACGCCTGTAGGGGCAAGTCATCTGGAGTCATTCGGTTCAATAGATGCGGTCATTCAAGAAAAACTTTCCGTACTTGAATATACGGATCAGTCGGGTTATCTTGCTGTTGATGGAACAAATAAAAAACTGCTTGAGAAAAGTTATAAAAAGGCGGATAGCATAGGATTTGATAGAAGTCATATTATCATATATGATGAGCATAACACTATATTAGTAGAAAAAGATATTGCAAATGCAAATTTATCAGCTGCCATGTCAATTCTAAAATTGATTCTGCCAAAGCAAAACATAACACTTTGTCCGGCAAAAACGCCGTTAAGGATGGAAAGGCATACAATAAACGGAGCGTCTGTAATTTTAGATTGCTATAATGCAAATCCAATTTCATTTAAATACGCAATTGACAAGATGACTGAAATTGAAGCGGAAAGAAGATTCATAGTTATAGGTGATATGGCGGAGCTCGGAAAAAACAGTATGAAATATCATATTGATATTATAAACATGATAAAAGCTATCGGTAAAACCGAACTAATAGTTTGCGGCACACTCTCACGAAATGCTGCCGATCTATGCGAAGTATCGGCACACTATTTTGATAACAACAAACAGATAGCCGAATATTTAATAGACAACTTAAGAGCTGGCGACCAACTGCTTATAAAAGGTTCTAGAGAGTTTAAAATGGAAAGAATTTGGCAAGAAATGTTAAAAATAGTTAGCGGCAAGCAGCTTAGTTTGAGATTATAATAAATGTTATACTTATTATACCTATATCTTGAACATGTTTCTAAAGTGCCTGCTCTTTTTGGATATATTAGTTTTAGAGGAATATCAGCAGCCTTAACGGCATTCATAGTTGTAATACTGCTAACGCCGCAATTTATCAAGATGAGTAAGAAGAAACGATTAGGAGATGTGATTAGAGACGATGGACCAATTAGTCATAAGTTAAAAAAAGGAACTCCCAGCATGGGTGGTATCGTTTTTTCTTCAGCGACAATTTTTTCTTCACTGCTATGGTCAAATATAACAAATGGTTTTGTGTTGGCGTTGATTTTTGCAACTATTTTTGGAGCTTCGCTCGGATTTTATGATGATTATTTAAAAGTAAAGAGAAACAATTCCAAAGGTCTAAAAGCAAGAACAAAGCTTACTGCAGAAATACTCTTTGCTATATCTATTGTATATATAATATATAATATTTATATGAACAATCATTTTCTGTATAGTACAAATTTGTTCTTCCCCATTACAAAACTTACAGTTGATCTCGGTGCGTTCTATTTTATTTTCGCAGGTTTTGTCATCATTGGAAGTGCAAACGCAGTAAATTTGACTGATGGACTTGACGGTTTGGCAACAGGACTTGCACTCATCCTAATAATAGTGTTTATATTGGCATCTTACCTCGCAGGCAACCTTAACTTCGCTACATATTTAAAAATCCCGCACATTATAGGAGCCGGCGAAATATCAGTATATCTTTCTGCACTTTTCGGATCATTGCTTGGCTTTTTGTGGTATAACTGTTATCCTGCTGAAATTTTTATGGGTGATACAGGCTCACTTGCAATAGGAACTGTTATGGGCGTTGCCGCCGTAATGATTAAAGATGAAATTCTGCTTGCGATTGCAGGAGCGGTATTTGTAATTGAAACAGTCTCGGTAATACTTCAAGTTTCAAACTTTAAATTAACAAATAGACGGATTTTTTTGATGACGCCCATTCATCATCATTTTGAGTTAAAAGGCTGGAAAGAGCCTAAAATTATTATACGATTCTGGATTATGGGATTGATAATTGCGATATTTAGTCTTATTTTGTTTAAAATACGATGAAAATAGCGGTTTTAGGGAAAAAGGTAACCGGTTTGGCGGTAATTGATTATTTAAAGAATCATAAAATTGATTACGATGTTTTTGATAACATATCACCAAATACGAAGCATAATACAACAAAACATTACGATGTTGCAATTGTAAGCCCAGGATGGCCGAAAGATCATTGGCTCATTGATCTGCTGAGAAGTGATGGCTCCGAGATCGTATCTGAGTTGGAATTCTCATATAGACTAATAAAGAAACCCATAATTGCAGTATCCGGTACGAACGGCAAAACAACAACCTGCCATTTAATACATAATATTCTTACTGCAAGTGGGGTTAGATCTGCATTGGCCGGCAACATAGGAACGCCTCTCATACGTTATGTGGATAGCAAAGAAAAATACGATCTTTTTATATGCGAAGTCAGCAGTTTCCAAATGGAACAGACATCGACATTTAAACCGTTAGTATATATACTGCTTAATATAACCGAAGATCATCTTGATAGACATGGTAGTCTAAATGAGTATAAATTCCTCAAACTAAAGCCTGTCAAATCAGAGGACAATAAAGACTATTTTATTAGCAGCTTCGATAAAAATATTGATATAAACTTTAATATAAGGCCGAAAAGACTATATTTTTCGCTGCATGATAAAACAGATATATATAAACTTGGCAAATATATAATCTTAGGCGATCTAAAATTTAATTATGATGATTTCAGATTAAAAAGCGGCCACAATTTGGAAAATATTATGGCCGCACTACTTGCATCAAATATATTTGTACATCTTGATAAACAAAAAACGGAGGAAGCTTTGCATAATTTCAAAACGTTAGAGCATAGAGTAAGCTATGTTGATACTGTGGATAAGGTAGATTTTATAGATGATTCTAAGGCCACAAATGTGGACGCTGTTGAAGCTGCTATAGATAGTTTTGATAAAAAGGGAAAAATTTCCCTTCTGCTTGGCGGCAGATACAAAGGAGGAGATTTTTCGAAGATATTAAAAAGAGATGATAAAATAAGAGCCATTGTAGCATTCGGTGAAGCAAGAGGCGAAATCAGATCTCAGCTTCATAGCGGTCAATTTGTTGTTCCTGCATTAAATCTAAAAGGAGCCGTATATGCAGCTTTTAATTTTGCAGCCCAGGGTGATACTGTGCTCTTGTCGCCAGGCTGTTCCAGCTTTGATGAGTTTGAAAGCTACAAACAAAGAGGCGACAGCTTCAAGGAGATTGTGGCTAAAATAAAGAAGGAGTACAGCTATTGACGAAAAAGGTGATAATGAGGATCCTAAATCTTCGAAAAAATGAATAGATCATATCTGCAGTCTAAACTTTTGACATCTGCATTTTTACTTATAGCAATAGGAATTGTTGCTGTATATAGCAGCTCTGCTCCGATTAGCATGTTAAAATACGGAAACGGTTATCATTTTCTCAAAGTTCACTTGATTCATATTGCTATTGGATTATTGCTCTTTGTGTATTACAGCAGACTATCATCCGATAAACTCAAAAAGCAGAGTATACTGTATTTTTTTACCTCATTTATTTTACTTTTAATAATAATTATCACACCTCTCGGACATCAGACAAACGGATCTATTCGATGGTTCAAAATTGGTTCGATCTATTTTCAACCATCCGAATTAGCCAAACTTTCCATTATTTTATATTCGGCTTTTTATATATCAAAATTCAAAATTATTAACAAACAAATAGCAATGGCACCTCTCATTGTTGTTATTCTGCTGACCTCTTTTGCCATTGTTTTAGAACCTGATTATGGTGATGCTTTAATTGTAGTAGCAATTGGATTTATACTTCTGATTGCAGCTGGAGCCAAGATGACACACATAATAGTCATCGGAAGCATATTATCTGTCCTATTTGCTATTATTTTATTTAGTCAATCGTATAGATCAAAAAGAATCTCGGCTTTTTTACACCCGTGGGAACACTCTCAAAGTTCGGGATATCAAAGCGTTCAGTCGTTTATTGCTATCGGATCAGGAGGGCTTTTTGGAAAAGGCATCGGAAATAGTACAACTAAACTGTTTTATCTGCCTGAAGCTCAAACCGATTATATACTACCCATTATAAGTGAAGAAACCGGTTTCATAGGTTCAATGGGGTTTATCCTAATATACGCTTATTTTATCATCATTTGTATGAAAATAGCAAGAAGAGCGGCTAATGTATTTGATAAAATGACAGCACTCGGTATCACAACACTAATTGCTGCAGAATCTTTGATAAATATGATGGGTGTATCAGGACTTCTGCCTCCCAAGGGAATTGTACTGCCGTTTATTAGTTTCGGCGGCTCATCTATGGTTGTAAGTTTCATAATGCTTGGAATTTTATACAGAATTGCAGCAGAATAGAGTCGTAATAACCGGCGGCGGCACCGGAGGTCATTTAACACCAGCTATAGCTATGGCTGAACGATTTAAAAAAGAGGGGTGGAAAGTTACATTTGCCGGATCAAAAATTGGTATCGAGGCCAAACTTATGCCAAGATATGATTTTGAATATATACTGCTGAACATATCCGGGTATGTTGGAAAAAGTATTAAAAATAAGGTCGGCTCAATATTAAAACTTATAATGTCTATTTTTGTGTCGGTCTTATTTTTGAGAAAATTAAAAGCTGACTGCGTTGTTGCGACAGGAGGATTTGCATGCCTGCCCGTATCAATAGCAGCAGGATTAATTGGTATTCCACTGTTTGTACTTGAACAAAACAGTGTTCCCGGAATTGCTAACCGTATAATAGGAAAATTCGCTAAATGGATTTTTCTTAATTTTGCATCATCGGAGAAATTTTTTAAAAAGCGATGGAGTATATGCGGAAATCCGATAAGAAGCGGGATAAAGCAATCTGTGAAAATAAAGCATAAAAACGAACATACTAAAGTCATCGTATTAGGAGGCAGCAGAGGCTCCAAATCTATAAACAATGCGATAATAAATATGGTGCAATATATAAAAAAAGACGAATCAATAGATATGATATGCCAAACCGGATCGGATGATTTCGATGCTGTAAAAACAGCATATCAAGGTATGAAAAATGTGAAAATACATCGTTTTATATACGATATTGAAAAAATATACAGCTTTTCCGATCTGGCAATTTCAAGAGCGGGAGCTACAACTATAAGCGAGCTTACTTATTTGAGAATACCCTCCATTTTTATACCCTACCCTTATGCGGCGCAAAATCATCAGATGATTAATGCCAGAGAGATTGTCAAAACGGGAGGAGCAGTTATAATTGAGGATAATAAACTAACGAGTAGATTATTGTATGATACTATAAAAGAACTCTCAATCAGATTAGAACAAATGTCTGAAAATCTGAAAAAATTATCGCACGAGGATGCTGATATTTTAATTTACAAAAAGATAAATTCATTGTTGACAGCCAAGGCTGTTTGACCTATCATTAAGTGATAATTTTTTAAGAGGAGAATTGATGTTTCCATTTTCTATATTTGCCAAAGGCCTTGCAATTGACCTTGGGACTGTAAATACGCTAATAAGCATTGAGGATAAAGGTATTATTATAAACGAGCCTTCCGTTGTTGCTGTAAAAAATGATGAGCATGGCGGTAAAAAATTTGTGGCCGTAGGAACCGAAGCAAGAAGCATGATAGGCAAAACACCGGACAATATCAAAGCAATTCGGCCTATGAGAGATGGAGTAATAGCTGATTTTGAGGCCACTGAAGGAATGTTGAGATACTTTATTAAAAAAGCAAACCATCATCGAATGTCAATTATAAGACCTAGAATAGTTGTAGCTGTTCCTCACAGCATAACACCTGTTGAAAGAAAGGCTGTTATGGATGCTGCAGCTTCTGCGGGCGGAAGATCTGTATTTCTTATTGATGAACCAATGGCATCTGCGATAGGAATTGGTCTTCCCGTTGAAGAACCGACAGGAAATATGGTGGTGGATATCGGCGGTGGAACGACGGAAATTGCAGTTATCAGTCTAAGCGGAATCGTTGTAGGAACATCTGTAAGAACAGGCGGTGTAAAAATTGATATAGCCATAGGTCAGTATTTAAAAAACAAATATGGAATGCAAGTTGGAGAACGAACAGCTGAAAGGCTAAAAATAGATATAGGATCCGTAGATAAGAGTGTCGAAAATACAAAGACATTTGTAAAAGGCCTTGACCTAGCCTCAGGCACACCCAGCACAGTGCAAGTAACAAAAAATGAAATAAGAGATGCGGTAATGCCTGTTGTAGAAGAGATAATAACTGCCATAATGAATGTTCTTGAAACTATCCCAGCTGAGTTAGCTGCCGATATAGTTGATCGAGGAATATTTCTTACGGGAGGCGGCTCCATAATACATGGTATGGATACACTTATTAAAGAAAGGACCGGATTGCCTATAATAAGAGGTGACGAACCTCTTTATTCGGTTGTAAACGGTGCGTCAATCGCACTAAAACAACTAAAGCTTCTAAAGAATGTTTCATTTACGCAATAAAAGGAAAATAAGCTATATTATATTACTTACTATAATAGCTCTCTCTATTTTTTCATTGACAAACAAAACTATAGGTATTAACGGTTTATCAATAGACCCATATAGTTATTTGGTAGCATCATCAATAACAAAACTTAAAATTTCAATGATGAATTTTATAATTGGGAATGATAAAATCAGATCAATCAAACGGAAACCATCAAAAGAATTTGTATTGATAAAGAAATTAGAATGGCAAAATAGTATTTATAAAAAGAAACTGGATGGTGTATCAAAGCTTTTTCCTATGAAATTAGATTACCGTTTTGCTTTTTATAAATTTATCGGGTCGCAGATAATTGCAAGAGATATAAACTACAATGGCAAGTTTTGGATTAACCTAGGCACAAATAATCATGTAGTAAGCGGAACACCCATAATAACAAATAACCTCGAACTAATAGGAAAAGTTAAAAATAGTTACCCGTCTAAAAGCAGCGTATGGTCAATACTTACTAAGGGCAATGTTATTGATGCGGTTGACTCACGCACCAACGGATGGGGTATATACAGAGGAACAGGAAAGCCATATGCCGTATATACTTATTTTTCAGACAAGCCGCTGTCTGTCGGAGATGTTCTCAAAACAGGGGGACTTGACGGTAAGTATCCTAAAAACATTATCATAGGTATTATTACTAAAATCATAGATGAAGACTCATTGAAAACAGTTGCCGAAGTGAAACCTGCAACGGAAGCCAATAGATCCTTATATGTGATAGCCGTGGTTAAAAACGATGACATGGAAGATAGCCGTAATATTCATTTTAGGAACAATAGTTAGCTCTGTAGTTGCCAATTTTAGCAATTTCTCAACACAGGTAGGAGTTATATCCTATGTTCTAATTATTATCAGTAAAAAAGATATTGGTTATATAGAGTTGATTTTTTCTGTATTCGTTGTATGCATAATCGAAGACACTATCGACGGAACCGTTCTTGGAATGAATTTCATCACATTTATAATTCCAATTCTTATAGATAAAGTTATACTGAATATTACCAAGAAAAACTTTTTTAACGATACATTTATTTTCTCATTTACCGTGATTCTGTCAACCATACTGCGATCTTTCATAGGCAGTTTGTTCTCCATTCCGATACCAAACACAATGAATGTGTACGAATGGCTTTCACATAACATTGCCCCGATAGCCGCTATATATATCTTAATGTATTTTTTCTATTCATATCTAAACAGATCTCGCCTTGCAATCTAAATTCTACATGGGGAATATTCCCCATTTTATCAAACGTATAAAAATTCTTAAAATTTCCATACTGATAATAGCGATTTTTACTTCTATGGAAATGTTTCATATTCAGATTGATAAAGGCAATAATTTTGAAACGATTCTCAATAGTACAAACAGAGCAACCTATTATACAAAAGCTATGAGAGGAGATATATTAGATAGAAATGGGGTTGTATTAGCAAAAAATATTCCATCATTCGCATTATATGTGACCGACAAGCATAAAATAAACCGTGCTGCCATTATAAAACTTTCATCGCTAACCGGTATTTCCAAAAATAAGATTAAGGGGATGATGAAAAACAGAGCATCGGGGAAAATACTTATGAAAGAATTAACAAGGGAACAGCTTATTCAATATGAGTTGAATCGCATAGCACTAAAAGGCACAATTGTACAATTAGAACCCGAAAGAGTTTATCCCATGAAAAGCTTATTTGCACATACCGTTGGATATGTGTCAAGAATTACAAGAAATCAGCTTAAAAGCAATAAATACAGGCGATATGATTATTCAGGCAAAACAGGTGTGGAAAATATGTTCGAAAATACACTAAAAGGCAAAGACGGAACTAAATTGGTGACCACTAACGGAATTGGCGACATAATAAAAATATTAAAAAACAGACCTGGAATCAACGGTAAAAATGTATTTCTTACCGTTGATTCCAGACTGCAGAAAATAATCAAAGAAAGTATTGGAAACAAAAAGGGAGCTGTTGTAGCAATTGAGCCATCTTCAGGAAATATAGTTGCTATGTACAGCAGCCCGTCATATAATCCCAATCTGTTTTCAACCGGAATAACAAACAAAGAATGGAATAAAATTAGGACAAACAAAAATAAGCCGCTTATTAATAGAGCGATAAACACTTATCCTCCAGGATCTATATTTAAAGTAATAACCGCAGCCTCTGCACTTGATAATAACGTAATAAACAAATATACAAAGATATTTTGCCCTGGCGAGATAAAAATCGCCAATCAAGTGTATCACGATTGGAAACGAGGGGGCTTTGGATTAATAAATATCCATAGAGCAATAGCATCTTCGTCGGATGTATTTTTCTATAAATTGGGATTGATGGTAGGGGCAGAGAGAATTAAGCAAATGGCATATAAGTTTGGAATTGGAAGAAAAATTTCCAATTTGGAAGGAGCCAATATAGGTACTATACCGTCTGCATCATGGAAATGGCACAAACTGCACGAGCAATGGTATTCAGGTAATACTGTAATGATGGCAGTAGGACAAGGATATGTTAGAATATCTCCTCTGCAAGCAGCTTCAATGGCTGCAACCATTGCAAACGGAGGTTATTTTATAAAACCGCATATTGTAAACAAAAAAGAGGAGAAAATAAGGATAATAAAAAGGAGCACCGATGAAGTGATAAGAGCAGGAATGTACGATGCTGTAAATAGCGATATTGGAACAGCTACTAGAGCAAGAAGCAATATTATATCCATAGCAGGCAAAACGGGAACAGCACAGGTTATATCCAATCGGATAGCCAAGCAGATAGCCAAGAACGGAAAAATTGCTTCAAAATACACACCTGATGCATGGTTTATATCATTCGCTCCCTACAATAATCCCAAACTCGCAATAGCCGTATTTATAGAAAACGGAGGTGCAGGCGGAATAGCTGCTGCACCTATTGCAAAATCAATCTATGAAAAAGCTCTTAAAGAAGGAATAATTTGAACGGATGTATAAAATCAACATAAAATTGTTTTATATCTTGTAAATTTACCATAATGAATTTTTATGAAGAAAACGGCAACAGAATTGTCATAACGATTTTAATAATTGCTATTATGTCAACATCCATATTTACATTAAAATTACTTCCCGGATCGCTGTGGTTAAAACAGCTTACTTGGTCTTTTATAGGACTATCTATTTTACTCATATCAACAAAACTATCACGCTCATTTTTCTATCATTATTCATATATAATATATATATTGGCAGTAATCTTATTGACCATAGTACTTTTTTTCGGAACAAGACATTTTGGTGCTACAAGGTGGATACAGTTCGGAATTATTAACTTTCAGCCGTCTGAGATTGCAAAGCCTGCTATAATTCTTGCCGTAAGTCGCTACCTTGCCGATCATCAGGAAGGCAGACCTTTGAGATTTATAAATTTTTTTATTGTGTCTATAATGATCCTTCTGCCTGCTCTTCTTGTAATGGCTGAACCTGACTTAGGAACTTCGATTGTGATACTTTCACTTTTTCTAATGGTGATATTTGTGGCAGGAATTGATAAAAAGCTGTTTCTTGTTCTAATTGTTACATCGTTTTCAGCCATGCCTTTAATATGGGAATTGCTGAAGGGGTATCAAAAAGCAAGGATAATCGATTTCATCAATCCGGGAAGTGATCCTGCCGGCTCAAGTTTTCAATCGTTGCATTCGGAAATTATCATTGGAGCAGGTAAACTATTCGGACATATCTTTCAACCTTTTTTATGGCCTCATTTTTTACCTCAAAGTGGTACCGACTTTTTTTTCTCTATTTTTTCATATCAATATGGTTTTGTTGGATTCTTATTTTTATTGCTGCTGTATTGGCTGCTGCTATCAAGATTTATAAAAATGGCAGCAAGTGCAAGTGATAATTTTTCTCGCTATTTCATTGTGGGATTTACAATACTTCTAAGTATTTCCCTATTTTTTAATATCGATATGACCATTGGGATGCTCCCTGTGGTTGGAATAACTCTTCCGCTTGCAAGTTACGGAGGTTCATCTATAATAGCAAATATGGTTTCAATCGGCATCATAATATCAAAATGAATGTAATAGAGCTGAAAAGTATTGAAAAAAACGAACTTATCGACATAACATCCAAAATTGCAGAATTGGTAAATCTATATAAGCTTAACGCATCCACCCTACTTATATATATACCTCATACAACTGCCGGAATAACGATTAACGAATGCTATGATCCTGCCGTTTCGTATGACATTCTATCTGTAATGAACATCATAGCTCCTTCAAATAAAAACTATCGACATATAGAAGGAAATAGTGCCGGACATATTAAAACCGTGCTATTCGGGAATCAGGTTTTAATACCTATTTGTGATGGAAAATTGATGCTTGGAAAATGGCAGGGTATATTTTTTTGCGAAAGCGATGGACCAAAAAAGCGCAAAGTTTATGTTCAATTTTTGAAAGTTGAGGCGGAAATCAAAAACCCTCGTAATTTCAAAGAATGCTTAATTAAACCATGATGAGACCTCGACTGATAAGCCTCTTCCGAGTTTACCCACCAATATATATTTGAACGCTCACAATTGATAGGAGAAGCTTAAAGTTTGTTAACATATATTCGGAGTACTTTATTACTGAGAATATTTTAATTCTAATAATATGTTTGTTTTTTTCCGCTTTCTTTTCTGCAAGCGAAACAGCGCTCACATCTATATCCGAACTGAGAGCAAGACATCTTCTAAAAAAAGGCAGAGGCAGAAGAGATTCTCTTGTGCTGTGGATTGAACATCCCCAAAAGGTACTTACAACTATTCTTATAGGGAATAATATTGCCAATATTTTTGCTTCTGTAGATGCAACGGTAATTGCACAAACAATTATTAAAAATAATGTATTGGCATTAGCCGGCGGCATAATGACATTTGTAATCCTTGTTTTTGGCGAGTTAACACCAAAGACGTTTGCAAAACAAAATGCCGATTTAATAGCTCCTGTACTTATCAGGCTTCTGGAACCATTTTATTATATCTTTTATCCTCTTACAATAGTGATGCTTTTCCTTGCTAAAAATATAACGTTTGAATCCTCCAATCTAAATTCCAATCTTTTAACTGAAGATGAATTGGAATTTATGGTTGAAGAAAGCAAGAAGGAGGGCGTTATAAACGAAGATAAGCATAAAATGCTGAAAAATATATTTGATATGAGCGATACTATCGCGAGAGAAATTATGACGCAAAGACTTGACATAAAATCCGTATCTGACAAGTTGCAAATAGAGAATGCAATGAAAGCATTTGCCAAATTCGGGCATTCGAGAATTCCGGTATATGAAAAAGACATCGATAATATTTTAGGAATCTTAAACATACGCGACCTTATTTCAGATTATTACAATATAAGAAACGACAATGTAAAAAAACATATGAAACAAGCAACATTTATTCCCGAAACAAAACCTATATTGCAGCTCTTAAAAGAGATGCAGAACAAAAGACTGCAATTTGTTGTTGTGCTTGATGAATATGGCGGAACATCAGGTTTAATTACCGTGGAAGATATTATAGAAGAGATTGTAGGTGAGATAGAGGATGAAGACGACAGAACAGAAGAGGATTTTAAAAAGATGAAAGATGGTTCTTATCTAATAAATTGTAGGATGAGTTTCGATGATTTTGTTGAGAAATTTCTATCTGATGAATTTGAGGAGTTTGAAAGAACCGATTTTGATACCATTGGAGGATTTATAATGTCTCAAGCGGGTTGCATACCAAAAGTAGGAGCTGTTATCGATTATAAGCAACTTAATTTTACAGTCGTATCTGCTAATGCGAGCAAACTAATTAGTGTGAAACTTAAAATTAAGCCTACTCCATGATTATTGTCGGGGATATTCACGGCCAAACAAAGCTAATGACAAAGGTTATAAAAAGTTTCAGCAAAGAAAATATTCTATTTGCCGGAGATATAATTGATAGAGGCGACTCTAAAAAATGCCTCGATCTCTTGATATCATCCGGGGCAGATTGTATTATGGGAAATCATGAGGCAATCGCAATTGCTTTTTCCGAAGCACCAAAACGATTGCTAAAAAATTATTATTTTATATGGATGGCAAACGGCGGTATTGAAACAGTTAAAAGCTTTACCTTCAATGATTATAGTATAAGTGACATGCAAAAGGCAATTAACGACAGCCCATACATTGATACAATAAAAAAATTTCCTATATATAAACTTTATAATAATATAATGATTACCCATGCAGGTATAGATAGCGGGTATTTGACTAACAAACAAGATTCGTACCTTTGGTCACGAACTTCGATTGACAAGGTAGAAAGTTCCATAATATCATCATTTAAACAAAATCATCCTAAGGTTGAACTTATTGTAACGGGGCACAATATTGTCGAAAATCCAACTCTTTATAAAAATAACGGAATAAACCAGCTGAGGATAGACACCGGTTCATTTTACACTAAAACCGTTGGCGTTTTTGACACTAAAAAGAGACAAGCTTATAAAATTACCGAAGATGCGATAACATGAAACTTTTGGAATTAGAAAGGCTCAATAAAACTATTGTGCTAAGGTTTAACAGGGAAAAAAGTTACAACGCCATGAATGGAGAGCTCATCACTCAATTTAATCAAGCGGTCATCGAGATAGAAAAAATGGATTGCAAAACTGTTATTCTCACAGGTAAAGGAGCTGCGTTTTCTGCAGGAGGCGATGTCAAAAGCATGTTAAAGGTTAAACAAAACCAAAGAGCGGCTTTTTTCAAGATATTGACAACTCCTCTTCATAACGCCATACTCAATATTGTGCAATCCAAAAAGATATGGATAGCGGCTGTTAATGGAATTGCCGCCGGAGCAGGAGTATCAGCTGCACTCAGCTGCGATCTGACAGTTGCATCTGAGAACGCAAAATTTATTTTATCTTATGAGAAGATAGGACTTACACCGGATGGCGGTTCAACATTTTTTCTCAATGAAGCCTTGGGTTCAAAAAAAGCACTTGAGATATTGCTGACTGATCCATTAATAGATAGCTCTGAAGCTCTCAAACTGAACCTTATTTATAAAAGATTCAACGATTCAAGCCTAATATCAGAGACGTTAAATCTTGCTCAAGCAATAAATAACAAATCCTACGATGCAATGCTGGCTTCAAAAATGCTTATTCGGAAACCGTATTATGAAAAACTTAAAATTCAACTTGAGAGAGAGGCTGAGTCCATATCGCGCCTATCCGGAACAGATAACGCTTCAATAGGTATGAATGCTTTTGTAAAAAAAGAAAAAGCGTTATTCAAGTAGATCATTCTCAATGTCTTTTACAAAAAGATTGTCTATGTTTTATATGGATGTATAGCCAAACTGTCAATTTTCTCTTGAAATATTTTTGCTATTTGCAGCGGATCATCTGCTTTTGTTATTGCGGTTACAACAGCAAATATTCTTGCACCCGACTCAAATAACTTATCAATATTATCTGTTTTTATCCCACCCATCACGCTGAATGGAATATCAACATTTTGTGAAATCTCTTTAAATTGCTCAATACCTATAGGTGAATGTAAAACAGATTTTGTTTGAGTAGGAAATATAGGGCCTATGTTTATATAATCAGCACCGCCATCTATAGCTTCCCCAATCTCACTCTTATTATGAGTTGAAACTCCAATCAAGAGTTTGCTATTTATTCTTCTTACATTGGAAATCGTTATATCTTCCTGACCAATATGAACGCCATCTGCTCCTGAAAGAAGAGCAATATCAACTCTATCATCTATTATCAAAATACCTTTGAAATTTTCTCTGAACTTTCTTGCCATGAGAAGTTTATCTCTATCGGAACCATCTTTCATTCTTAACTGTACGATATCGACTGTACCTGCAATTTTTTTCAAGATAGCTATCGGATCATTTATGCAAAGCGACGGCGTGATGACAGGGTATAGCGCACCTCTATTGAATATATCTATAATTCTGCTATGCAAGCCCTATATCCCAATCTTTGTAAATAGGGTTATAACCTGCCGCTTTAATGGCATTCACAACCTCTTTTGGACTACGCGTATCACTTATATCAAATTGTCCTGTACTATCGTCAATTGTATATCCACCCGGGTTTGTTTTTGAGCCCGCACTTGTATTGGTTACTGCAGCGGCAAGCAGCATGTCTCTAAATTCAGATCGTTCTCTCGTAGATAAAAACAGCTGGGCTTGAGGAAACACCATACGTAAAGCAAAAATAAGCTGCATAAAATCATTATCTTCTACATCAATTGCCGGATGATAAGTACCTGCATTTGGATTTATTCTTGGAAATGAAAACCCAATCTGCGTTTTCCAATATTTTTTTCTTATATAACTTGCGTGCAGTGCTGCAAACCATACATCCGTTCTGAAATCGGTAAGCCCCAATAATACACCGAAGTTTATTCTTTTCATACCGGATTTCGCTGCCCTTTCAGGCGCATTAACTCGCCACTTATAGTTACTTTTAGGTCCCTTGACATGAACTGTCTTGTAAACCTGTTTGTTGTAAGTCTCCTGATATAGACTTAATCCATCGCAGCCGGTCTCAACTGTTTTCTTATACATTAGTTCTGTCAATGGCTGAACCTCTATTGAAATAGATGAAAATTTGCTGCGAATTATTCTTATTGCATCTACAAGATAATTACTATTCATAACTAAGACATCCTCGCCTGTCACAATCAAAATATGTCTAAAACCTTGATTATATATATATGCTGCATCGCTTTCAATCTCGCTCATAGTAAGGCGTTTTCTCTTAATGCTGTTATTTTTGTTAAAACCGCAGTAAACGCAGCCGTTTATGCATATATTTGTTATATACAAAGGTGCATAAAGAAAGCGGGCTTTGCCAAAATATTGATTTGTAAGTTCATGGGCAATTTTCTTCATCAAATATAGTCTCTCACCTGCTGCGATAGAAAGCAATGCCGGTAGATCGATTGTTCCGAATGTGCTCTTCTGCAATACTTTATCTACATCTTTTATACTCACATTATTAATAGAATCAGCAACTTCTTTCCAGCTATACTTATCCAATAAAGCCGGAAAGCTTGTATATTTCATATCTTCTCCTCATAATGAATCAAATTTGTAAATGCAACATTGTTATACGGATAGGTTTTATAACAGACCGTCAGTCGGGCTGCTGGCATCTGCATGTTCTCTTGGCAATAGCAGTCCGGACTCATAGCCGATTCTCCCCGCTTCAACGGCAAGCTTAAAAGCCGATGCCATTCTCACAGGATCATCAGCCGATGCGATGGCAGTATTTATCAAAACCGCATCGGCTCCCATCTCCATTGCTATGGCAGCATCAGATGGAGTACCTATTCCAGCATCTACCACAACCGGAAGATTTGAATTCTTAATGATGATACGTATCATCTCATCTGTCTTTATTCCTCGTGCCGAACCGATCGGACTTGCAAGAGGCATTACAGCGGCAGCTCCAACATCCTCTAATCTTTTTGCAAGTACAGGGTCGGCATTCATATAAACGAGAACGATAAACCCTTCATCGGATAGAATCTTCGTTGCTTTGAGAGTATCAATCGGATCAGGCAGCAAATACCAAGGGTCAGGCGTTACTTCAAGCTTCACCCAGCTCCCAAGTCCCATTGTTCGTCCGATATTAGCAATCTTCACCGCCTCTTCTGCGGTCTGTGCTCCGGATGTATTGGGCAAAAATAGATAACGACTCCTGTCAATTACATTTGACACATCCTCCTGCCGATTATCGGGATCAATCCTTCTAAGAGCAACCGTAACCATTTCGGTGCCTGAAGCTTTGATAGCATCTTTCATAATATCATTAGTCGAAAATTTACCTGTCCCCATAATCAATCTCGACTTAAATTTTCTATCGGAAATAGAAAGCATCAACCGCCCCCAACTGCACTAATTATCTCAATATTGTCATTTTCTTTCAATAGTCTGTTTTTGTACTTATCCTTTTTAACGAATTCCCCATTTATCTGTATATATAGCAAGCTCTTATCCATTTTGAGCTTAGAGATTAGATCATTCAGTGTATTCACTTCAACATTTTTTTCTTTTCCATTCACCGTTAACTTCATAAATTGCTTTTGTTATGCAGGTTAACCAAATCGGAAGATTTAATCCGAAGGTTTTCAATAACTTCAGATGCAATCTCCTCAATTGCCCTACTCGTTGTATCGATTTTTATCCATTCATGATGTTTTCTTTCAAGATCAAGCATCATTTCGGTCTCCTCATATATAAAAGATCTGCTGCAGTAGTTAGACTTATCAACTTGAAGTTTTTTAGCTCTGTTCTCTCTTATTCTAATTAAAACTTCAGGATCTATTTTTAACATAACAATACGATTCTGCTGCAAGGTATCCAAAACTTTTGGATACCTCTCACCTTTAACAAGTGCAAAGTTTGCAACGCGATAACCATCGTTTTCAGTAAGATAGATTGACAAAGGAGTTTTTCCCGAGCGCGATAATCCAACAATAATAATATCGGCCAATCCAATATCCCTAATAGACTTGTTGTCATCATGGGTTAATGTATAATCAATAGCGGCAATTTTATCAAAATATTTATCACTAAATTTATGAAGAAGCCCTGACTTACCTATAGCTTTTTTCCCAATAAATTTCTCAAATTTTCTTATAAAAAAACCAAATATATCAATATGATAGATATTGTTGCTTTCGCAATAATTATGTAGAATTTCTCTCAAATTTACATCGGCAATTGTAAACAGCACCATGCAATCGGGAGATTGTAAAATTTCATTTGTAACAAGATCCAGTCTCTCGTTATCGTAAACTCTTCCGAACCGTTTTACCAATACACCGGGCCTATAAAATTGCACAATAAACGAATCGGCTATCCCCCTCACGGTTTCGGCAGATCCGTCAGATATTAAAAACAGCTTTTTTTTATTCATATTTTTATATTATAAGTTGTTATGGATTCATTTAAAAGGGTAAAACTAAATTTTAAGTTTTATTTACAGCTCGGCGTGGGGGGAATTATAAATTTATGCATAATGAGACCACTGCACAATAAGCGCATCTACAGAAGGCTAAGATTGGATGAGATTTGAAAATTAAAAATTTGAGGGATTGAGAGACTGCAAATGGATAACGTTGGCTTCTTGCTTGTCTCTTCTTCTATATTCGGCGTTACCCATTGGATTACATATAATAAGTATTATACTGCCTCCAAAGCTTAAGACAGATTTACAGGAGAGTTAAGGTATAAATCCT
>CAZAPZ010000028.1:0-16653 GCA_964487285.1 uncultured Campylobacterales bacterium
GAGATATCTTCATCTCACGTGCAACACGTCTCATTGATCCGTATTTCTCATATAATTTTTTCATCTCCAATACATCATGAGACCGCTGTCGCCTTGAATATTCATAAAAAAAATGTCATACTGCCACAAATTATGGCTAAAGGAGGTCAAATCATGAGAATTATGAGGATATTTGCAATTGTTATAATTGTAATATTTTTAGCAGGATGCAGCGCTAAAACCAATAAAAAAGAGATAACCATTGGGGGGAAAATCGACACCGAAGGTCATATTATGGCATCGCTTTCAGCTGACCTTCTTAAAGCGGCAGGCTTTAATGTGAAAATCAAGATTAACGGAGGCAGCGGCATAACCAGACATGCTCTCATAGCAGGCGACACTGATCTGTATTATGAATATACCGGTACGGCTTATGCGGTCTTTCAAAAGGGTAAAAATCTCTCATTAATGAATAATCCGGATAAACTTTATAAAGCGGTCAAAAACAAAGATGCGAAAATTGGCTTGATATGGCTTGATAAGCTACCGTTTAACGACACATACACGATCATGGTAACCAAGCATTTTCAAAAAATAAATAACATATATTCAATTAGTGATCTTGCCAAAGCAATTAGAAGTGGGGAGAAATTTATCTGTGCCACTGATGCCGAATATGCAGGACGCCCTGACGGCATCAATGCGCTGCAGAAGCGGTATGGGTTTAAATTCCATAATCTCGTGCTAATGGATCCGGGGTTGATTTATCTTGCTCTTAAAAATAAAAGAATTGACTGCGGAACAGGCTATTCAACCGATGGAAGAATCGGCGTTTACAATCTTGTTAATCTAAAAGACAATAAACACTTTTTCCCAATTTATAATCCGGCTCCGGTTGTAAGGGCATCTGTTTATAAAAAATACCCCGAAATAAGATCTATATTATTGCCATTATCAAAAGAGCTGACTACAAGTGAGATTATAAAACTTAATAGTGAAGTAGATATTGAACATAAAAATCCCTCTGCTGTTGCCCTATCATGGCTTAGAACAAAGCATCTTATCAAGTGAAAAGTCTTTCGGAGAAAAACAGATCAATTGAGGCTATGTTTTCGGATATATCACCTCGCTACGACAGTCTCAACCATCTTCTCAGCCTGGGCATTGATAAATACTGGAGAAAAAGATTAATAGATAAAATTCCTGATAAAACCGAAAAAATATTGGATATAGCTACAGGAACAGGCGATGTTGCGCTTCAAACTTTCAAAAGGCACAAAAAAAGCCTCATAGTGGGGGTTGATATCTCACTTCCCATGCTTCAAGCAGCTGCAAGAAAGGACAAAAATCGTCATATACATCTAATAAATGCACAAGCAGAATATTTACCATTTAAAAATGATAGCTTTGATGTCGCCACGATAGCGTTTGGAATAAGAAATGTTCCAGATAAAGCCAAAGCACTAAACGAGATGAGAAGAATCATAAAAAACAAAGGGAAACTGCTAATTCTCGAATTCAGTCATATACAAAACATTATATGGAGATCTGTTTTTGAATTTTATTTCACAAAAATTCTTCCCTTTATAGGCAACAAAATCAGCAAAAACAACTCTGCATACAACTACCTTCCCGAATCTGTGCACGATTTTCCGACATGTGAAGATTTTGCTGAAATGCTGTTTAGTGCTGGATTTGTCAACATCGGTTATGAGATTTTTTTAGGCGGTATCGCAGCTATACATAGTGCTGAAGTCAAAAAAAATTAGACTTTTTGCAATTTATTTATTAAAATATCGAAATTTCGCTTGACATGATAAAAATAGTATGCTATATAGTTACACCAAGAATGTTATTCTGTTATGACAAATAGCAAAAAAAGTAGTTGCTATGATATGTAGAATGACAAAAACTTAGGCGAGGTATAGAATGGTGAAGACGCTTTACGTAGGAAATTTATCCTACAGGATGACGGAAGATGAGTTGAAAAATATTTTTGCTCAGTATGGGGATGTAACATCCGCCAAGATCATTACAGATCGAGAAACAGGAAGATCAAGAGGATTTGGTTTTGTTGAGATTGATGCTGAAAACGCTCAAAGTGCTGTTGAAGCATTGGACGGCAAGGACGTGGAGGGACGTAACCTCAAGGTAAACGAGGCAAGAGAAAGAAAACCCAATAATAAACGATACTAAAATTGGATAAATAACAAAAGGGCTTAGCTGTCGCCGTATTTGATAATAAATTGTTATCAAATGGTTAGATGGTTGAGCCCTTTTGTTTTAGTTTAAAAATAACCGCTCAGCATTATCGTAGCAAATCAGTTCTTTAGATTTTTGCGGTATATCAAGCTCATAAACTGCCTTAGCATTTGACTTTATGCCGGGAACACCTGGAAAGTCTGTTCCGAAAAGGAATTTCTCAGGAAATCGTTTTATTGACGGAAACAGCTTAAGCAGATTTTTCGGAGGCAGCCCGCAAACATCAATATAAACATTTTTATGCCTTCTTATCATAAATTCAGCCTGCTGATACCAAAAGCCTCTTCCTCCATGGGAAAGAATAATCGTTAGATTCGGAAAGTCGGTAGCCACATCATCGTATGTATAAGGGTCGGCATATCTCATCCTTGAACCTGTAAATATAGAAGTACCGGCATGCATCATAAGAGGCATATTCAAATTGCTGCACCTGTCATAGACAGGGTAAAAGACTTTGTCATTTACATAATGTTCGCAATGAACCGGATGAAGTTTCAAGCCTTTTATCCCAAGAGCAAGCTGGCGATTAAATTCCTTGAGGGGATTATGCAGGTGCGGATTTAATGCTCCAAACGGTATAAATTCATCATACTTTTCAGACACTTTCAAGACTCTTTCAACCGGATGCAAGCACGCAATTTTCGGAGCGTATTCCGGAAGAAGTATAACATGGCTGACTCCTTCCTCAAGCATAATCTCATGAAGTTCGCTATCAATCTGATTACCCTTATCATCATAAAGTCTTTTTTCATACTTTTTTCCAAGTGACATAAGATAACTAAATGCTTCCTCTTTCCAGGCAAATTTATCGCCCACATGAACATGGACATCAAATATTTTCACTTAACATCTCCCTGAGTTTAAACCGCTGAATTTTTCCGGTGGCTGTCTTTGGTAAATCATCTACGAACTTTATCCATCTTGGGTATTTATAATGAGCTATTTTAGCTTTACAAAACTCTTTTATCTCTTTTGTAAGCGCTTCGGTTCCATTTACACCCTCATTTGTTACAACAAACGCCATCGGTTTGACCATACCATGTTTATCCTTTCTACTTATGACTGCAGCCTCAAGAACAGACGAATGTGAAATCAGACAGCTTTCAACCTCAGCTGGAGAAACCCAGATACCTCCTACCTTAAGCATATCGTCATCTCGTCCGGCATAATAAAAATAACCGTCCTCATCTTGATAATATTTATCACCCGTGTTAAACCATTCTCCTGTCATAGCAGCTCTCGTTCTATCTTCCATATTCCAGTAACGGGCAGCCCTGCTTTCCCCTTTAACCATCAATGTCCCTATTTGACCGACGGCAAGCTCTGATCCTGATTCATCCACAATTTTAGTCTTATATCCTTCTACCGGTTTTCCGCTTGAGCCTGCTTTGATATTTCCAAACCGGTTTGAAATATAGATATGGATCATCTCCGTAGAACCGATGCCGTCATTTATCTCAACATTAAAACGATCTAACCATTGATCGCATATCGGTTTAGGCAGAGGTTCACCGGCAGAAACGCATTTATTTACTTTTCCAAGATTGCTCCTGACTTGAAGCATTCTTCCGTATAATGTGGGAACTGCAAAAAATATTGTAACATCGAATTTGTTGATATTTTCATACATTGCTTCTGGAGTTGGCAGATCAGGCCAAAGAACAGTGGTAGCACCGCTGATAAGCGGAAAATAAAGTCCATTTCCAAGACCGTAGGCAAAAAAGAGCTTTGCTGCTGAAAATAGAATATCATTCTCTTTTATATTAAGTATTTTTTTAGAGTAATTTTCAACTGAAAACGGAATATCTCTATGCAGATGAACGACTCCTTTGGGAGTGCCTGTCGAACCTGAGGAATAAAGCCAAAACGCAGAATCATCACGACTTGTAGGAACCGATTTAAGTTCAATAGATTTTGAGCCGATCCAGCTGCCAAAATCATCATAACCGCTAACTTTACCTACCGTAATGACCTTTTTGAGAAACGGCAAGTCGGTTTTTATCTCTTCGTAAAAGTGCAATAATGTTTTATCCGTAATAAGAAGCTTTCCCCTGGAATCATTAAACAGATATTTATAATCTTCCACTTTAAGCCAGTTATTTAAAACAACAGGAACCACACCGATTTTTATAGCCCCGAGAAAAGCAATCGGCAAATCGGGAGTATCTTTCATAAGCAAAAGCACTCTATCTTCCATTTCAATTCCGATCTCTTTAAACGCCCATCCTGCCTGGTTGACTTTTCGTTTTAAATCCCCATAGGTAACTCTTTGATCACCGCAAATATAAGCTGTTTTTGAGGCAAGTTCATCTGCTTTTTGCAAAATATAGTCTGCAACATTAAATTTTTTAGGCACTTCTGTCATTTATACTATCTCCCCCATAAATTATCAATCGGATGCAACACTAACGATCCTGAAACACACTTTATTGTAGTTTTTAATTATTTAATATCAAATATTTATTAGATTATTCTTTCGGCTTCGGTAAGATATCTCCAAAAAGCTCATCATTCATAATTTTACCGTCTGCAATCATTTCCCTGAATTTAATAAAGTCGATTTTATCGGCTCCTGTTACCTTTTTATTATTAAAAGCCGTAAATCCTAAAAATGCCTCATAATTCATATTTGCCGCAAGCCAATGCCTACTTGAAATTTTAGACTGATCCCAGAAAAACTTCTTTTTTGCACGAATCGCATCTATGCTCATTGTAAGACATTCGGGAAAGAGATTTGCAAATCTCCAGATCAATCTATTCACGGACTCATCAAGCATGGATAAATCGATTTTAAGCTCTTTAATCCGTTTTTTTGCCTCGGCAAGAGCCTCATCCTTTTTTGATTCGCCATAAATAATTGTGCCGTCATCTATGAAGCGGTCTGTTACGACTAACGGATTTCTATAAAATTTGGTACCGTCGGTCAGCACGGGAACAACATCTGTCAATGCATTTTTTGCTTTCATCTTGTATGCAGACCAAAATTCGCATGATACTGCATTATACATTGCATCTTCGCTTGTCATAAGCCATGGAAGAAAATCGGTTGATCCACCAACCGGCGCAGATCCATGTGCCGGGCCTGCCTGGCCGAATCGTGCAAGATCGGAAGCGACAGAGAGATCGCACGCCATTCCTATCTCTTGACCTCCTGCAATTCTCATACCGTTGACTCTGCATATAACCGGTTTTTTGCAGTTGAGAATTGAGTCCACCATGCCGTTGAACAGATCCATATAGTCTCCGTATTCAGAAGGTCTCTTTCCGTAATATTCCGAATATTCTTTTGTGTTGCCGCCGGTGCAGAACGCCTTTTCACCCATACCTGTAAATACTACCGCAACAACCGATCTGTCGCTTGATGCAGCTTGAAAACCCGCAATCACACCTTTTACCATTCCGGTTGTGTAAGAATTGTATTGTGCCGGATTGTTCAAAATTATCCAAGCACTATACAATTTTTTTGACATTATTTTACCTTGATGAGCGATTGGGCGTTTTTCATAAATTACAGATGGGGCATCTGTGCCCCAAAATTGCGATCCAAAAAGTGAATGATCCTTTAGCCTATTGTCTCTTGACAGCCATTTTAATGACATAATTTCCTCCTAATCAAAATCAGGGATAAGAACAACTCGTTTCTCGAGTTTGCCCTCCCTTGCTTGTTTAAATGTTTCTTTAATTTTACTCATTGGGCGCAACTCAACATAAGGTTCTATCAAAATCTTTCTGTCGGTAACAAGTTTTAGCACTTCCGGATAATATTTCGGTTTGCATCCCCATGTTCCGATAATTTCAGCATCGTATGCCATAAGCTTTGAAAACATAAAACTGTTTTTTGCCATGCCATACCCTACAACTACAAGTTTGCTGACAAAAGTAACGAGAGATAGCGCAATAAGCTGAGCCTGCGCATTTCCGGTAACTTCAAAAATTTTAAGACCGAAATTGCCTATGCCCTCCGTTTTCAATCGATTTTTAACAGCTTTTTTAATCTCTTTAATTTCATTGTCTTTGCTGTCAATTACAAAATCAATACCAAGCGCCCTTGCCTTTTCCACTTTATTGTGACCATATTCAATTCCGATAATAAATTTTGCGCCGAAAGCCCTTGCTACCTGGGCCATGTAAGAGCCTACTCCGCCTGCAGCACCTGTAATTATCACAACATCACCATGTCTAAGATCTGCTCTTTTTGCCGCTTGATAGGGCGTTGTAACCGCATCGGCAATAACTGCCATATCTGCAAGAGCTATTCCGGCTCTATCGTCAATAACACAAAGATCTTTGGACGGAATAGGAATATGTGATGAAAAACCTCCGTAGATTCCAAGCGAATTGCCGGGCATCTTTTGTTTTAAGCATCGATTTTCTCTTCCCTGTCTGCAAATTTCACACTCACCGCATGGCATTACAGCCGGAACTATCACCTCTTTTCCAATTAGGCTATCATCTCCTTTTACCACCGTTCCCGATATCTCATGCCCCAAGCTTAGAGGCGGCGGTGTTATGGTGGGAACGCCATCATAAAAAAAGCCTATATCGGTATGGCATACACCGCATCCTGCTATTTCAACAATTACCTCACCATCTTTGAGCTTAGGCATATCAATCTCTGCCAATCTCAGCTCACCCGGTTTATGCATCTGCCATGTTTTAATCTTACTAATCATATTTCCCCCTAAGAATGTTTCCATACAGGTTTTCGCTTTTCCATAAAAGCTGATATTCCTTCATTCGCATCGTTAAGACTCATTAGATCCTGCAAATATATATTGTTGATTTTCTGAAAATCTATTGTTGAAGCGGTTTTGGTTAAAGTACGTTTTGTAAGCCGTAGTACCGATTGAGACATAGCTGAGAATTTTCTAATATACTTCTCAAGCGATTTGTCAAATTCCTCTTTTACAAAAACCTCGTTCACCAAACCAAGCTGTTTTGCAGTTTCTGCATTGATGGTTTTTCCAGAAAATATAAGTTCTTTTGCCTGCCTCTGCCCGATTAAATTCGACATCAATATCATAGCAACAGGCGGGAACACGCCAAGTTTTATCTCCGGCTGTCCTACTTTTAAAGTATCGTCCGCTACAACCAAATCAGTCCCAAGAAGCAGCTCACATCCTCCTCCAAATGCAAAACCTCTTGCAGCGGCTATTGTCAATCTGTCCGTTTTTAAAAGTTCAACAAATATGTCAGAAAACGCTTTCAGCATCCGCGGGGTTTTCTCTTTTGTATGGTCACTCACATCAACACCGCTGCAAAACGATTTGTCCCCTGCTGCACCGATTACAATAATAGATACACCCTCATCGCTCCCGGCTTTTTTGACTGCATCGGTAAGAGCTTCCATCATTTCTGTATTGATTACATTATACGGTGGATCGTTTATCTCTATTTTTGCAGCATGTCCTTCTTTTTTATATAAAATTTTATCCATCTAATCTCCATATAGTAAACGGTTTCTGAGTTAAACGTTTAAGATTTAATATTTTCTTAACCCTAAATTCAAAAACCTTTTTAAATATATTGTCCGCCATCTACCTTAATTACCTCGCCGGTAATATGACTTGCAAGATCAGACGCAAGAAAAATAACGGCATTTGCGATATCATTAGGAGTTCCTGGTTTTTTAAGTACGGTTTCATCAATTGCCGCATCTCTAAATTTTTCAGGCATCCTATTTGTCATCTCGGTCAATATAAAACCGGGAGCCACAGCGTTGACTCTTACCGAATATCTCCCAAGGTCTTTTGCAGCGGCTTTAACAAGCCCTATAACGCCAGCTTTTGCAGCTGAATAGTTTGTTTGTCCAAATTTCCCTCTCAATCCGTTTATCGAAGATATTGCAATGAGTTTTCCGGATTCCTGCTTTTTCATGATTAAAGCGGCTGCAGCAAAATAGTTAAATGCTCCTCCAAGATCTACATTTATTACATCAACCCAATTTTCTTTTGTCATTTTCCAGAGTATCTGATCTCTGTTAATTCCGGCATTTGCAACTACAATATCCACCCTGCCAAATCGATTGAAAACCTGATTTACAGCCATTTTAGCAGCATCAAAATCGGAAACATCCGATTCTATCGATAGGTATTTATTTCTATCATGACTGTATCGATTTTCTATTTTAAGATCTACCGCCGCAACCGAAGCTCCCGCTTCAAGAAGTCTTGAGGCGATAACCGATCCTATGCCTTGATTTGCTCCTGTGACAACAGCAATCTGACCGGACAAATCAACCGTAATCAACTTTCTCTCTTTATAATAACAGCAGCGGTTGTTCCGCCTCCACCGCATATAGCCGCAATGCCATACTCTTTATCAAGCCGCTTTAAAGCATAGTAGAGTGTGACAACGATTCTTGCGCCTGAACAGCCGGTTGGATGGCCGAGTGCTATTGCACCGCCATTAACATTAAGTTTGTCTCTATCCCATTTCAACACCCGTTCGTTTGCTATAATTTGTGAACTGAATGCCTCGTTAACCTCATACAAATCCATATCGGAAAGGTTCATTCCTGTATTTTTCAACACTTTTTTTATAGAGATTGAAGGGCCCTCTCCCATATATTTCCCATCAACAGCAGTATGAGCATAGCCCGCCAGCGAAAACAGCGGTTTAACGCCTTTTGACTTTGCCGTTTGCCTATCCATGGCAACAAGAGCTGCCGCTCCGTCTGTTAAAGCCGATGAGTTTCCTGCGGTTACATTACCTGCTTTTTTAAAAGCTCCCGGAAGTTTTGCAAGCTTTTCCATACTTGTATCCCGCCTTATTGATTCATCCTTATCAAAGATTTTTTCCGGTAATCTTTTTGCCGCAGGAATCCTAACCGGTGCGATCTCCTCATCAAACCAATTGTTATCCTGAGCTATTGCAGCTTTTTTATGGCTTGTTAGTGCAAATTCGTCCATCTCTTGTCTCGTAATTGAATATTTATCAACGAGAAGCTCTGCTGTTTGACCCATTGAGAGTCCTGCAATCGGATCGCCTGAATCTGTCCAGCCGTCTTCAAGTTTTATGTCGCCGAATCTGAACGGGCGAAACCGGTAATTTCTTATAAGATACGGTATTGTTGACATACTCTCCATTCCGCCGGCCAAAACAATATTAGCAGCTCCGGTTTGAATAAGCTGCGTTGCCATCTGAATAGTTTTCATTCCTGAAGGACAAGCCTCATTTATAGATACCGATGGAACGGTATGTGATATGCCGCCAAGATAAGCTGCCGTATGAGCAGGATTTACATAATTTCCAGCCTGTCTGCATGTTCCTATAATTGCTTCATCCGGCTCGCCTCCGGATACAGAAGCTCTTTTTAATGATTCTGCTATAGGGAACCGAGCGATTTCGTAGCACTTTAAATCTTTCATTGTGCCGCCGAATTTGCCCATTGGCGATCTTACAGCTGAAACAAAAACTACATCGGGTAAATTTATCATACCACCTCCACTTTATATGCTAAACTCCAGAGAAACTCTTTCAGAAGGTATAAAGCCTGATTTCTGAAAAAATTTGATTAAATTCAGATCACTCCAATCAACCAAAGTATAAATTTTCTCCGCGTTAGCTGCTTTTAGATTCATTTTAAGTTGATCCATTAATGCATATCCGATTCCGCTACCTTTGCTATCGGGGCTTACTCCTATGGTATCTACAAAAGCGTTTGTACTGGGAATTCCATATTCACCGTAAAAAAGATCCGCAAGAAGAAATCCTACGATTTTATGGTTCATCTCAGCAACAAGTGATGTGCCCATTTTCGATGTTAGTTCGGATAACTTCTGTTTGTAGTAATCTGACTTATCTTCCCCTGTAATCTGTGTATCAATTTTTACAATTGCGTCAAAATCTTCTTCTTTTAATAATCTCACCAAAACATCGTTCATAAATCCCCCGTTGTTTTTACGAAAGTTTAAGATTTCGGGAAAAAGAATGATTATCTTGAGTCCGAAACCTTCTGTTTCTTTTTTGCTTCTCGTGTATAAATTACCTGAAAAACATCCGGCACCTTTTCAAAATTATCATAGCAGCCATCGCATGCAAGTCCGCCTCCGTTTACATTCACAGGAACAAGCATTACCTCAAATCCGGATTCTTCATAAAGCTCCTTTAATTCGGATGCTCTTTCGTTTCCCACAATATTTCTTTCGCTCCATCCGTCCCGATTCATTCTTTTTTGAAATTCGGATTTTTGTTCTTTGTGAGTCATATATTTCGGATATCGTATTCGTTCGTCCATATTAAAAAAGATCGTCCATTTCATCAGCACCCGGCATTTTGCCATACTTTTTCATATAACCCGAAAGCAGTTCATTCTCTCTTGATGTATAAAATTCTGCTAATTCATAGGAAAAAGCTGCGGCATTTTCAATTTCACCCGCAAGCGCATCTTTCATATTCATTTCACCTTTGATCTTTATAATTTCGCCGGATTCATCATATAAGATATAAACACCGCTTCCATCCGGAAGACCGTCCAGATTGCTATGTATAAGTTCCCAACTATTTACCGGCGGCAAAATCAACTTCGGAAGATTCAGTTTTTTTTCCGATCGCTTCATCCACGCAATAGGCACCGAACCATCATTAATATTAATAGCTCCGGCAGGACAAACCAAAACGCAAGCACCGCAAAATACACAGCCGGAACTCACAAAATCGTCCGCTTTTATTGCTGCAATCTTCCTTTCGGCAACATTATTCATTTGCCACACATAGGCCTTGGGAACAGTATCGCATATCATGACACATCTTTCGCATCCTACACAAAGATTGGGATTGTAGAAAAAAAGTTTATTTTCGATAGTTTCATAATGATGATTTGAAAATTTTGCCGTAGATTGATCTAATCCAATATGATCGGTTAATTTCCTTATTTCGCATACTTCAAAAAGATTGCAGCAGCGCTCTTCAACCGGTATTCCGTAAGTACAGGTTAATCTATCGCACCCCTCTTTTTGATCGCATACAAGACAAATATGCGGATGATGCGACATAATTTTAGCAAACGCCTTTTTTCTTGCTTTTATAGCTGCTTCAGTCTCAGTGTTGATGCTCATCTTATCTTCCACGCCAATTTTGCAGCTTAGTTCAAGTTTTCCGTTGATATCTGCAATGCACATATTGCAGTTTCCGGCAGTCTGCAAATTAAACGAGCACAGTCTTGGAAGATAGAATTTTTCTTTGTCAAGCAGTTCCAAAACCGTTTGCTTTTCCTCAACAGTCAGGCTCTTTCCGTTCACCTTTATTTGCATTTTCTACCAGCTATGTTTCAGCGCCATAGGTGTACAAGCCGTTATGCATGGAAGCGGCGGCTTTTCAGTAGGCTTACAATCCATACATTGGAATCTCAGATCTTTTACTTTATCATCATCGATCTTAACCACATCCTCACCATAATCGTCTTCAAAGGACACAAAAAGTGCTTTAGGGCATGCCGCTATACACATCTTACCTTCACAAGCTTCGCATTTATCCGTGTTAATTGTTATATAATACTCTCCCGATCCGTCCATATAACCATAGTTTGCAATCATAATGTCTGACCCTTTCGCATTGCTCTCGTGCTGCCTTTTTTCTTTGCCAAAACATAAGCAAATAGTGCTGCTCCGAGAGATCCCGCCGTTTGCGGATCGCATTTTTTATCCAAAGGCTGCGATGATTTAACGCCGAGATTTTCCTCTATACGCTTCGTTACTCCTCTATTTTTTGAGATACCGCCTGTGATGAAAAAATCTTTTTCCATTCCGATTCTATCTAAAAGCTGAGTAACCCGGTCAGCCATAGCTTTGCAGTAGCTGGCAAGCACCTCGTTTAATGTTTTACCTGATTTTAGCATAGCCATAGCTTCGGATTTTGCGAAAACAACACATACATTGCTTATAGGTTCGGCAGGAGCACTAATTTGAAACGATCTGTCTCCGATTTTAGTAATTGGCACTTTTAGAAGCTCTGCTATCGTTTCCATTCCACGCCCTGTTCCTGCGGCACATTTATCATTCATTAAGAAGTTAGTAACTTTGCCTTTTTGGTCTATATGAATGGCTTTGCAATCCTGCCCCCCCATATCAAGAATAGTTCTAAGAGATGGCCCTACCATGTAATTACCGCCTCTTCCGTGACATGCAATTTCAGTTATAGCCTTGTCTTGAAACGGAATGTTGACTCTTCCATACCCTGTGCCTACAACATAATCTATAGATTCATAAGGAATATCCGTATAGGTAAGCAGCGGACTTAAAGCATCCTTGGCACTTGTCGGCGAGTTACTGCCCGTTCTTATCGTGTTTGTTGCATATAGTTTTCCATCAACACACATAACCGCTTCGGAACTAACCGAACCTACATCTATACCGATTGTTATCATTCCATCGGCAGGGTTTATATCCTCATCTTTCCAGCATTTTTCATCCCATCTCCAATACTCTTTTTCTGCCATATTAATCTCCTTTTTCTTCTGCTTCCGCTTTTTCTTTTGCTAAAAAGGCAGCTCCTAATGCACCAACATAAAGTGGTTCTTCCGGTATAAAAAGATCATCTAACTCAAGAGTATTTTTAAGAGCGGATACAAGAGCGGGATTTAATGCCAACCCTCCAAAAAGAGCTATTCCGGATTCAAGTTTTACCCGTCTTGCCATTGAGGAAATACGTGATGCAATAGAATCATGCACGGCTTTTGAGATATCTTTTTTTGGCGTATCCTGAGCAATAAGAGAAACAACTTCCGATTCTGCAAATACGGCGCATTGGGCATTCATCGGAATTCTCGCTGTAGAATTCAGAGCAAGCTTTGAAAATGATTCTACAGTCGTTCCAAGTGCTCTTGACATAGATTCGACAAAAGAACCGGAGCCGGCAGCACATTTCTCGTTAACTGCAGAATCCGTGACCCTGCCTTTCTCATTTATTCTTATTGCCTTTGCCTCTTCGGCTCCAACTTCAATGCCCGTTCTTATGGATCTGTTCTCCTCAAATATACCTCGTCCGCCTGCAGTAACACTCGTTATACTGTAATCAGCATCAAAAAGTTTTCTGCCTATTCCGGTAGCTCCCGTTTTATCAATATTCTCCACCTTTATTTTGGCATCAATTGCAGCATCGTTGAGAGCTTCGTCAATCGACTGACTCTGATCTTCACCGCTGCTCTTTTTCGCTTTTCCTATAATTTTATTTCCATCAAGCAAAACTACTTTTATATTTTTTGATCCTACATCTATACCTGCTGAGATCATATATGCCTCCTATGCGCTCTTTTTTATTTTATCAAGGCCCAAAAGCTCCATAAAAGATTCTATCCTTGCGGTTGTTCTATCTTCATCAAATTCCGTTGCATCACCCATATTTCCTTCGTATGTTACAACAGGGATTCCGAGTTCGGATAGTTCATCTTTATTCTGCATGACGCCAAGTGATAGTCCCTCGCAGCCTCGATTGAGATGAAGCATAACGCCGTCAACTTTCCATTCTTTGATTATATGCATCATTAATCGTGTTTTTATGTGCGGATCATAAAAGTGCTGATATTCGGGTTTCGCCGCATTCCATTCCGCATACAACTTTAAAGCTGTTTTTCTATCGTTAATCTCTATTCCTTTATCCATGGGTGTAGGACGATGGCCCCAGGTTCCATCTTTTTTTTCTTCAAATATCCCTTGAAGACCGAATGTATATAACGATCCGATTGAAACAGCTCCAAACTCTTCGAGATATCTAAACATCTTCAAAAATTCCCATGGAGGCTGCGTATCGGAAATAAGCCTGCATCGCTCATTTCCTACTGCGGCTACTCCTCTTTTCACTTTATCAGCCACTTCATCATAAAGTTCATCGTAATAGTCTGCGATATCTTTATCCGCTTTGTTCAGCGTAGCCAATGAATACAAAGAAAATATTGTTTTTTCATCAAGCGGAGCAGGGACAGCTTTCTGAAGCTCGCATATTTTTGCCCAGGTTGATGTTGTTCTAAATTCATATTTAAGATGTTTTATAAAGTTTTCATCGTCAAATCTTCTTCCGGTAACTTTTTCCATCCATTCAATGGCTTCTTCCATCTGATTGGCAATATAGGTCACTTTTGGATCGTCAACTCCTTTTATCCATTCATAAGCACCACTGCTAACATCAATTGCTTTAAAAGGTATTTTTTCAGCAAGAGATACCTCCTGATACCACTTGGAATGGGAACAGCAGATCTGATTTGTAAACGCAAAGTCCGTATGCGGCCATTTACCTCCGAATGCCCATTGGTCTGTATAAATAGAACCCCAATAGCTTCTCATATAACTGCAGAGATCATGAGCCCATCCTTTATTGGTTACTGCATCCTGGATCTTTTTATTAAGAACCCCATCAAAAGCAACTTGAGCCCCATAAGGTTCTCCTGTAAGCCAAAATATATCATCACCAAGTCCGTACGGCAATGCATGAAATGACCAAGCGCTTCCACATATTCTTAATCCGGATATCTCTTTTGAATTCGCATAATTGCTGAAATATCTTTCCCTCAGCTCTTTGGCTTTTCCCCATGATTTTAATCGTTCGACTTTGTATTTCATTGTTCCTCCGATATTTTAAGCAAAAAGATCTTCTTCACCTATGCTTTCAAGCATAGCTTCCAATCTCGTTTTAAACTGTCCCAATGGGAGAGTAATATCAAACTCAAGCTGCAAAGTAGGTATACCGCGTTCATTAAGAAAGTTTTTCAAAGGCACCATATCACCTTCATGAGGATCACAGAATTTCTGCATAACCAGAAGTGCTCCATCGACTTTGTAATCTTTTATCAACTTCAATATATGCCAAAATCGCGTTCTTGTACCATCGTCCATGTTGTAATCTTTAGTTGGACAGACGGGCCTGTCACAGTAGCGTATTCCTATTCGTTCAGCCTGAGACAGATTGTCATGAGGAGCACCTATCTCTTTCATAAACCACCTTGTGCCGGTGCAATGTTCATCAATAACCATAGTTGCATTTTCATGTTCAACCATATTTGCAAAACTCATATCGTCATCTTCCGAGCTTATAATTATCAATCTGGAACCTATTCCCCTCTCCGGCTTGATCTTCCTTGATCTAAGATATGGCAAAATTCTCTTAATCTCTTCGTTTGCCTCACGCTTGTCAACAAGTTCAGACGCTGTTACCATTGCAAGCGCCTCCATTCCTGTCATATGAGGATTGTCATCTTTTCTCAGTTTATAAACTTCTGTCAACAGATGCCTATTTTCGTCCATAACCTTAATTGCATCTTCAAGTTTTTCCTCTGTTATTTCAAACCCGCGCCATTTTTCCACAGCGGTTTTAAATCGCTCGATTTCGGTCGTCATAAATGCCTTGGCATACTGATCCTTAACATTATTTGGAATTGGCAGATACCATGCAAAATCCACCGGCAGCTTCTGCTTCATTATATTATACGTTTGCCGCAGATGAAGACATGAATGCGCCATTACAACACCGTCAAGATGGTTGAGGTGGCCCCTTAATCCTTGTGCTAATGTATCTCTTGAAAACGGGCAGAACATTGCAAACAGATACGGCTCCGTAACATCCTGAGGTTCATGCTTGCCAAGCAGCCGCACCGTAAGGCAATTGGCAGCCGTTAAAATTTCTTCAGGAGTATATGTACACAAACTCCCTACAACTTTTCCCCCTGTCCGCTCTTTCCATTTTTCGGCATATTCACTTCTGTTATCATACCATTCAAAAAATTGATCGAAAAGACCGTCTTTAACAATATCTTCCTTAATACCGTGGAGATATCCATCTCCGTTTCCATCATCTTTCGGAACTTTCAGTACTTTTTCAGCCATTATACTACCTCCGGTTAATATCTCATCAGAGATGATACGAAATCATTCAGCGTTGAATGATTTCGTATCAAACTATATAATTAGAATAATCGTTCGAAATCGTTTGTCAAGAGTAAATGGTAATATGCACAGACATTTGTCGGTTTTTGATCCAAATCATTAGACTTGAGATATGTGTATAAATATGCAAAAAAATATAAAAGGAGAAAAATTGAAAAACGCATAAAAGATTGGGAAAGATTAAAAGCTCGTCAAAAATTAACATTATCAGAAAAAGAACTTTCCGAACTAATTTATGAAAAAACAGGAAGTGATAGAAATTTTGGATTTATCAGGAGTAAGGGAAATCAAGTGTTGTTTGGAAAAACAACCCAACAAATGAAAAATAAACTCGGTGTTCCAAAAAGAAGAGCATTAGCTGATTTCTTGCCTGCAATTACAATTAAAGCAAAAGATTTTACTTCAACGTGGAATTAAGCCGGAAGAAGATATTAAAAAACTGGAAAGAAGAGTCAAATCGGAAACAAAGAAATTAGGTAGAAATCATGATAAATTGGATAAAAAATAACTACACGTCAACAAAGTCTATACGTAATGC
>CAZAPZ010000029.1:0-13777 GCA_964487285.1 uncultured Campylobacterales bacterium
TTGATTGTTCACAAAAGGCATATCCATCTGAAAACTTTGATATACCATTATAGGGCTAAAACCGATTGTGATTTTGTTATTAACTTTATATCCTACTCCTACGCCAAACTCCATATGCTGCAGATTTGAGTAGATGTTGCCAAAGTTAGTTATAGCATGGCTGTTTTTGCCGCTCAACTTTGTTTTTGGAAAATCAACTCCCATTCCGGAAATGCCGAAAGCTCCGACTCCGAATGAGAATTTTCCGCCGTTATTAATAACAATGCCTGAGGCCGGCATGGTATAAAGGTTTGAGTTGCTCTTTAAATCCACGCCATTGTAAGATGCACGCCTTGGCGGGGAAAATAAAGCAGCTCCCATATCCGCACCTGTTCGTAAACAGCATAGTCCTGCAGGATTTGTTAATATTGCTGTAGAGTCCGGTGAAACGGCAGTTGTTGCTCCTCCCAACGCAGCACTTTTTGCGGATGCTCCAATCATAATATCTCCATCTGTAGCAAAACTTGTTCCTGCAGCTAAAGTGATGGCAACGCCTACCGCTAAACATATCATCATTTTTCGAAAACCGTATCGCATAAAAACCTCCAAAAACAGTAAAGTTTTACTTATTCACTCTACCTTATAGTTATAACTTAATTACTATATAGGACAAAAAATACCCTATATTGTCAATGTTTATTACAGTTTGATTTTACCACTTCGATCTAAATTCTTATCCCTGCCTTATCTTATTACAGAATTCTTGCATCCGGCACCGTTTTTTTCTGATGTCAGGTAAAAATTATCTGAGCTCCGGCAGAAGCATCATACATTTGACCAACAGAAACTATAGCATCTACCTGATCGCAGAAATCCTCCTTTTTAAGGTGAAACATTTCCACTGTTGCTTTACAAGTTAATATTTCGCCTCCGGCATCATGAATCATTTCTATAAACTCACCCACAGGCGGTATGTCAATTTTCTCTATCTCCTTTTTCATTTGCGATGTTGCAAAAGCGGACATTCCCGGTATTGCTCCAAGCCAAGTGGGTATATGCATTGCCGGATTGGCCACGGTAGCTACTTTCAAACTGTTCATTGTTTTCTTTCTTACCGCATCTAACCCAAAGAATGTAAAAAAGAGCATGGCATCCATACCTTCCATCAGTGCGCCGTTTGCCATTATTAATCCGGGATATACATTTTCAAGCCCGCCTTTTGATATAATTATCGAGACTTTCTTTACAGGTTCATATTCATTATTCGGCATTCATAACCTCCTTATATACATCCCGTAGGTTTTTTGATCCCTGCTATTTTGGCAGCTTTTTTTGCAGGTCCTTTCGGAAACAGTTTGTAGAGCTCTTTTATCGGAACTCCGCTCTCTTTGCCAAGCTTCCTAATAGACGGTCCACTGCCTTTTTCCTTGAAAACCTTTTGCATAAACTTGATTACCATCCAATGCTTATCGGTCAGCTCATCTATACCCTCACCTTTTGCAATAACCTTTGCAGCATCCTCGCTCCAATCTGAAATATTGATAAGATAACCTTCGTCGTCAACTTCAATAGATTTGCCTTTAACTTCTAAAACAGCCATAAAACCCTCCTTAATGATTATTTATTATTTTGAAATAATTTTCCGCTCTTTATCAAAATTACTCACAAATTGTAGAATTGTATCTATAACACCTTTCATCTCACGTGAGTTTATATCCTGCATCAAGTGAAAAATAGATTTATTGCTTTTGGTAAAATCTAAATGGGTATTTCGTGCTGCATATAAAAAAGCTACGATGTTGTTACCCAGCATAACCAATTCCTCTCTCGAAGTGTTCTGCATAAGACCGTCAATTTTCTCTTTTAGAATTTTAATAAGATCAAGATAGCCTGATTTTTCGATTTCAACCAGTTTGTCCTGAATGTGGGTAAACATATCTTTGGTTAGCGGCATAAATGATTCTAAAAAATTCATCATATTTTCCAAAGCATCAATTAGTTTCGTAAAATTATTAATATTGAGTACTATTTTTTTTGTCATATAAATAGCATCATCTATACTCAAATATTGATATACGCCTTCAAGTTGTTTCGAGCCTTCCTGCATAGCGCTGCTGGAAATTTTCATCAAATCGGCTTTCAGATCATCGGAAGACATATGTCTGGCCTTTTCCTCATATATTGCAGAAGTTATAAGATCAAGCTTATTGTTGATCAGTTCTATCTGCTGTTTAATGTCTGTATCTGCCATATCACACCCTCTTACCAGCCATAGACATAAGTGGAGCTATGGGAAGTTCTACGCCCTTCAGCAAAAAGTCCCAATACATCCATCTGAACATCATTTTGCCATAATGGTTCATGTAGCTTTCTTGAAGCAGTGCGAATGGACCAACGGCGGGAAGAGGAAATTTTCCAGGAAGCGGTTCCGTGTCATAATTAAAATCTATCAACAGGCCTTTGCCGAATCCCGATTCTATAAAACACGTTGAATGTCCGTCGAATTTAGCTTTTGGTTTTAGTCCGTCAATTACATCAAGAAAGTTTTCAAAAAGTATATCGGCAGCATAATGCGCAACCGATCCGGCTTTAGATGTCGGAAGATCAGCCGCATCCCCAATTACAAAGATATTGTCAAAATCTTTTGCCTGCAATGTCTGCTTGTCCGTGGGAACAAAATTTAATTCATTTCCCATTTTGCTTCTTTCTATAATTTCACTGCCTTTGTTTGTTGGTATGCTGGCAAGAAGATCAAAGTCAACTTTCGTATTATCGTATGAAATTATCTGTTTATTTTCGTTATCCACTCTTTCAATATTAAAATCCGGTATTAAGTTTATATTTTTCTTTTTAAGGAAACTTCCCAATACTGCCGTTGATTTAGGTTTTGTAAATGCTCCGGGTAATGGAGTAACCAATGTTAGATCAACCTTGTCTCGGATGCCGCGTTCGGTAAAATACCAATCTGCCAAGAAAATGAATTCCAGTGGTGCCACAGGGCACTTTATAGGCATTTCGGTTATATCCAAGACCACCTTACCGCCGTTGAAATGTTTAAGAAATTTTGAGAGATTAATAGAGCCGTCCAAAGTATAAAAATCAAAGATGCTTTTATGCCATAAGCTGCCTTTTAGTCCGTCGGTTTCCTCCGGCACAATATTACACCCAGTTGCAATAATTAGATAGTCATAAGGTATTACAGAATTATTTTTTAAAATAACTCTGTTCTTATCAGGTTCTATTCTTTCTGCTTTGGCAAAAATTATATCCGTTCCAATCGGATAAAAATTCTTCTTCGGCTTTCTGACATCATTCGGATTATAAATATTAAACGGAATAAAAAGAAGCCCCGGCTGATAATAGTGTGTTTCCGATTCATCTATCAATGTTATCTGCCATTTATCTTTCGGAAGCACCCTCTGCAGTTTGTTTAACATGATGGTACCGCCTGTTCCGCCGCCCAAAATTACCAATTTTCTCATAATACTCCTCCTACTAATTTATTTTTAAGGAAACATACAAGAGACCTGTGAAATTTTTGGAGACAAAGAACGATTAAACTTAACTCTTTAGTATCTATAAAATCAAGGATCTCGCCATGAAAAAGCATATATTTATTGTAAGCTTTTTCAGCAAAATCCATTCTTTTATTATTTAAAGAAATTTTCATTATCCTTCTATCTCTTTGATCCCATTTTCTTTCTAAAAGCCTCTTTCTTTACAGCCTGTATACCTTTTCAGGACTGAAGATTACCTCCGGCAACGCTTTTGTGTAATCTTCAAACTTTCCCAATTCCTCATTCTTGGTGGTCCTTATTAAGAATAAATAGTAATATAAATTATTTTTAATGTCAAGCATTCTTTTTGAGATTCTTACTCTTTTTTTCGGATGAGCCATGAATAGATATTTTTGCATTTTCAGATTTTAAACTGCTATTTGTTGCAAATGCCTTAAAACATGTTAATTTGTACAGATTGGCTTGGCGGGGAAAGCGGATAAAAGAAAATAGAACCACTTCCCCCAAAAAAATCCGTAAAGTTTTATTTAGCAAGTCTATCATCTTTTTACAACTTAGTTGCTATATAAAAACACAAAATACGCACTTATGCAATTTTTGCGTATTTATCCTTAATAACGTCAAAATAGCTTAAATTGTGCCGGACTCTATTTTAATACTCCTTTGCCCATACCTTCAGGTTTGCCTTTCTCGACTTTATATTTTGCGTGTGTCCATGCCCACCAGCTGTATTTAATATCTTTTGCTTTATATCCTAATCTAATAAGATCGTATGTTGAAATTGCTCCTCTTGCACCTGTTTTGCAGTAAACATAATATATTTTGTTCTTATTTTTCAACCATGAATATGCTTTAAAATCAAGCAAGCCTCTTGGGGCCCATATAGCTCCCGGAATATGCCCAGCAACATACTCGGGATAAGTTCTGACATCAACAAACACCACACTCTTGTTATGCAGTGCAGCATGAGCCTGCTGAACCGTTACATAGCTTATATGCTTATTTGCTTGGGCCACTTTTGCTTTGCTTACCGGTGTTCCTGCATTAGCCGAAATAGCAAACATTACAACTGCCAATACTCCGATAAACGTGTTTAAAAATCTCTTATACATAAAAATCTCCTTCTTATGATAAAATGAATACCATCTGTTTAAATCTCTTTTTCAACGGACATTTTTCTTGTAAAATCTTTTCGCTGCAGTCTTCTTGTAAAAACTCGACTGCATTCTTTTTAACACCTCCTTCGGCAAATTGCTGCCGTGTATAACATGTCCATAAAACAATTTTACCACAGTTGCCTTTTTTTCTAACTTTTTTTTGTTTAATATATAATTATTTTCATGACAGGACTGACACGATTTTCCGTATAGGGTAGTTGTGTGCGGGTCGTATGGAATAAATCCACTCATAGCTTTGCCATTTGTCTTCCCTTTATTATTAATAATAAGATTACCTGCTTTATCAATATAGGTAAGTCTATATTCAAACATAGGGCGCAATATTTTTATCTTGCCGTAATCTGTCATGCCAAGCGTAAAATAGTTCCATCTTCGCATTATCCATCCCGAATACCATATTCCATCGTACATTTTGCCAGTTATTCGATCCGGCATTTCCGGTTTTACAAGGCTTATATTTTTATTTGTCTCTTTCAATACTCTGCTTAAAAAATTCTCAAGATACGGATCCTCTTGAGATGTCAGATTTTTCCACATTTTATATTCTGCTTTATCATCTCTAAAAAGATTAAGTCCGTAGTTTTCATTTTGCCACACCGAATGGCATGCAGAGCATGCCAAATTTTTGTGAAACGGTTCGTGAGGCATTATGGCTTTAAACCGCCTAATACGGTAGATACGTCCTTCCATAGACTTAAAATAATAGTTTCCGTCTTTATACGTTACCCATTTTAGATCCGGCTTGCTGCCAAACCCTCCGTGACAGCTATTACAGCTTACCTTGACGGCACCTTTTTGCATCTCCGATGAATAAAAATTCCCATCGCCCATAACATCGGTTTTTCTATGGCAATCAACGCATGTCAAACCTTTTCTGTAGTGAATATCGCTTATCAGATGATGAAATCCTATTCCATAGATATTATTTGGAAAGTTGCCACTTGGAAGTATAGGAGAATTAAATGAATAAGCATAATCATGTGGAAACAGTCCTTTGTAATCCGTTCCTATAAATTCGGTGTTATGACATGACAAACAGTTAGCCATAGGTGGAATTTTCAAGAATTTATGAGTTTCCGAATATACTTTTTTACCTTTCATTAAGCTGTCTATCCCTTCATATCTTCCGTCTTGTCCAAATTTCATATGGCAGCTAGCGCATCCTGTACCTCTATATAATCCAGATGCTCCGATTTTGTCATCTGTTCCATCGTTATAAAGATGACATCGCAGGCATTTTCTCCGTAAAAAGTCATTTACAAGAGTCAACGGCTTTTTTCCGGGTCTTAATGAGTGATCCGGCAATCTCTTGATTTTTCCTGCAGTCATGATTCCATATTCAGGCATAAGTGAGCTTTGTGCACCCCATATGAAACGAGTGATCGCAATTGCTCCGGCAAGCGTGCCGTGAAGCGAACCCAAAAGATTTTTTATATCACTTTTATGACATTTTGCGCACAATATGCCTACATATTTTAGTGAAGATGGGTTTTTTATAATATTTTTATGCGAATTAATGACAGATCTATATTTTTCAATCAGATGGCAGTTTATGCATTTAAAATTGTGATTATCATCTATGCGGCTAACAGCATGGCAGCTTCTACAATTAGAAATATCGGCGGCAAATATATTATTATTAAGGACTATTAATATAAAAAGCGGAGCTATCAGTTTAATTATTTTGAACATACCGTTAATCCTTCATCAAACAGCTTTACCGATTTTTTATAATTTATATAGATTTTATCGGAATATTTATCATGACAGATTATACATCTCCACGCAAAGATTATATGGTGAAGCTCTGTCTTACTAAACGATCTTTCTTTGAGCATTGAATAGTGTACCGGAAACTTTTCAGACAAACTTGCAAAAGAATCAAGAGGGTAATCTATTGGCAATCCGGATGCCTTTGATTGATATATAGGTGTAAAATCTATTTTTCCATTTTTTATGTAAAGCGTGCCCCGCCCAAGCCCCAATGTGACCGGATTTATATGGCATGTTGCGCAGCTTCTTGATTTCAGCGATGTGGTATGAGGCGCAATGGGTGCAAAAGTGATTTTATGAAACTGTTTTATTGTTCCCGAATTCAGATATTTTGTTACAAATGTCTGGCAACCCGGGACAAACGGCATTATCTTTTTGTTATAGCTTATGCCAAGTGATATGGAATGTCTGTAAAAACTGTTGAACTCTGAAAATGAACCCGATGTGATTTTGTGTGCTATCCAATCATATTGTTTCCCATTTTCAAAATAAGCAACATGGCAACCGTAGCAAGACTGCGCCCATGAAGAATGACACGCCTGACATGACAAACGCTTATGAAATAAGAGAGTGTGATATGCCTTTTTCTTGAAGAGCGGCATCACAACCCGTTTTCCGGTTTTTTTGAAATAAAAGTAAATTTTTCCGTTTATCTTTTGAACATTGTATAAATATGTGTGAAATTTGTTAGTATATGCCATTAGCCCTGCTTCGGGGATTTTTCCATTAAGAAACAGCAGCTTTTTTGCCAATGCATCAGGCGGTCCGAATTTAGGTTCATGACAATCGTTGCATTCTATATCAACTTGACCCCACATACGTTTATGGCGGCGATTTGTCCCCATAACTCCGATCGATGTATGACAATCTATGCAGCTTAAACCGTCTTTTTGATGTATATCAGCCGAAAGTTTATACCAATATCTATTTTCCTTTGCTATTTTTCGTGATAACAAACCGTTTTTGTACGGTGTCCCATATCCCGCAGATTCGAAATGTCCAAAATATGCTAATCCGATTCTACCTGACCGGTTATGACATTTTAGACAATTTTTATCCGGTATGTGAGTTGTTAAAGCGTTGCAGTGTTGTTCTTTATCTTTTGCCACATGACAATCAGCACATCCGCCGCCTCTTTCAACAAATCCATACTGTTTGAATATCTTCCTATTTTGATTTATGTGACATGCGGCGCACATTTTTCTGTAATATTTTACGGCAAAATTATTTTTTGCTCCGCTTTGCTTAAGATTATTAACCGATAGACTGCCATGTGGATTTTTTGTAAATCCAAGCTGAAAATTAGTGTCATTGATAATCCCTTCATTTGTAGTCATTACGCTGTTTTTAACACGTTTTAAAATGTCAGGATGACATTTTCCGCACGATTTCTCAGCATTGTCCAAATTAGACGGGTTCAACAACATTCCTTTATGTGCAATCTCTTTGTTTGTGGCGTATTTATTCCCGCCATGGCAGATAGCGCATCCAAAAACCGATATTGGATGTGATTTGCCAACATTTTTTATCTTAGTATGACAGGATACGCATTGATCGGGATAAGTTATCTTTGTATCTTTATGTGATAGCTGCATAGCAACTGCTGCGATAATTACTATGGAGGCAGACAGTGCTATAGTTTTAAACCAAGCTGATTGCAGCATAATATATTAACCATGAAAAAAAGAGCAAACTCACGACAGTAGTATATTTTGAAAATCTGTAAAGTAGAATGAGGAGAAATGGAATTATCGTTTTTATAAAAATTATAGTAACTGAAGAACCGTTATTAAGCATATTTTCTATTCCTTGAAAAAACCATGGACCATCTATTTTGTTTACAACGATGCCCGGTGCAATATCTATGGGCAATGGCAAAATAAAAATTAGAATGACTGTAATTCCGGAAGCAATTGCCAAAAAATTGATGGGGGCGTCAATTCTCTTTACATGAAGATGGACGAATGCCGTCATTATTGCAGAAAGAAGCAATATATGCCATATAAAAAATTTCCAGTAAAAAAAATGCGGTGATGATTTTACAAGTTTTGAAATAAAAGAAAATGGAGCAAGACCATTGAGCATGCTAATTGCAATAATTCCTGCGGAATGTCCTGCTTGATCTGCTTTCAGAACAAATCCTGTAAACATCAATAAAAGTATGCAGATTAACGCAGCTTCACCATAGTTCCATGACGATTTTGATATCCTATCTCTCTTGCTGAAAAATTGTTCAACCGTATGAATAATTACTAAAATAAATAGTGCTTCCGATGAAAAGTAGTGGAATTTTCTGATGAAATTTCCGTCCGGAATAAGATAAGTTATAATCTGAACGGAATCATAAGCTTTTGCGGTATGATAAAAAAATAGAAGAGGAATCCCGGACAGTATCGCCAACACGAAAAATGCCTGCGTAAGCCAGGACGTGATAAGAATCAGTCTATCCGTCATGAGACCACTGCATGGTAAGCGCCTTCGCAGAAGCCGAAGAGCCTGCGGGATTTAAAAATTAAAATTTGAAAAGCTAACCGGTTAGCTTGAAAATTGTAATTTCTTAAAGATTGCCGGTTATTTGGCTTCCCTGCGGACAATATGAGCTTTTCCATATGCTCACGTTTTACTTTTTTGAAATTAACACGGTTAATCCTGCAGAAGTTCGCCCTGCCTACCTGTCTGCGTGCGGCTCGCCCGCACAGGCAGATGAAAAAGCAGATAAAGCTGGGAAGGTGCTTATTGTGCAGTGATCTCATTATACTTCATAATAGATATAATCAACTATTATTTTATCGCCTTTCGTCTTAAACGACTCGGTATAGAGCGGCCTTTTTGTAGGCCCCTTAATATTGATGCCATTAATATCATACTGACTTCCATGGCACGGGCAGAGAAATTTGTTGGTTTTGGAGTTAAAATTGACAATACAGCCCATATGTGTGCAATGAGAATCCAAAACCTTTATAGGAATTTCATTTCTCGCTATTATAAACATGGGCGGATTGTCTATTTTTGTTATCTCAGAAACAAGTCTATCTTTTTGTATGGCAATCTTTTTATTTGCTCTACCAAAGGAAAAGAGGGCAAAGCGTAGTGTTGGAATAAAAAAACTGCCCATTGCAGCAAACGGAAAACAGCTCAAAATTTTTTTCGCAAAACTACGCCTTGTTATTTTCATGGAACTTGAAAATCTAATTTGTCAACAGCCTACAAATGCACCTCCACTGGAAGCAGCGGGGGCTTTTTTTGGCGTAGATTTAGATTTGACGGTTATACCATAGTGGTGATATTTAATCTTTCCGCCGGCCATTTCTGCAACTATCAGATCATAATCTGCCCAGGCTGTTTTATTAAATGTATCAGACTGTATAGCCTTCATAGCAAATAATTTTGCTTTCGCATAGTCTTTCATCTTTAAGGCTTGATGTGACATGTTAAGATATCTGGCGCAAAGAACCTTATTGTAAGTATAATAATTGCCGGCCGCTGCCTTAATAGGCATATTTGATAATGCCGAAAGCAAGACCGCTGCTGCAATGATCAAAATCAATTTCTTCATTTGTTACCTCCGTTTACTCATTTATCATTATATAATTCACTTCAGGTTTGGTTCCTTTTTCTTCCTGAAGTTTCCATACTTTTGTTGCATTTTTGAGCAGCTTGCTCACCTTACTTTCAGGATCGTTTAGATCACCGAAATTTCTTGATTCACCAACGCATGTATCAACGCATGCCGGTTCCAGTTCATTGCTTATTCTCGGCAGACACCATGTGCATTTATCAACTGCTCCAATAGCCTCATTGTAATATCTTGCATCATAAGGGCACGCTATCATGCAGGCTTTGCATCCTATGCACATATCGGCATTTACCAGAACTATGCCGTCTTTCTCTCTTTTGTAGCTTGCTCCAGTCGGGCATACATCCACGCATGGTGGATTGTCGCACTGATTGCACAAAACAGGCAGATAAGTAACCTTGGGAATTCCAAGAATATGATCTTCTATTTTAAGGACATCGGTTCTCCAATTCTCTTTGCCCATCGGTATTCTCCATTCGGTATTACAGGCGGCTACACATGCCATACAGCCGATACATCTATCCAAAATAATAACAAATCCATATTTCTTTTTTATGTTTTTCATCATAAGCCTCCTTTTATACCTTTCTCAGCGTTACAAATGCATTGTTGAATGCCGCTGCTCCGCTTATAGGGTCAATGTCGTTGCTTACGAGAAATGAATCGGCAGCTCCGAGATGATATGCAATTTCCAATCCTTTTGATATATGTCCGAAGCCATGCGCCATAAATACCGATTTTCTTTTGATCAAATCGGTAACATAAACTTCTATGGGCAAAGAATCCATCTTTGTATATAAGCTGTGCACGAGCACCTTATCTCCGTTCTTTATAGATAACTTCGCAGCATCAATCTTGTTGATCCAAAGTTTATTGTCAGGATAGATCTTGTGCAGCATAGGATTGTTTTGGGTTCTGGCATGCGTATGAACAGGAACTCTTCCAAACAAAAGTCTGAATTCACCATCGTTAGGCTGCAAGACAGATTTATATGTCGGAAGCGGTTCATACCCCCTTTTATAATCATAACTATGAAGTGTTGTCGAATAAAGCTCTATTTTGCCTGTCGGAGTATTAAATTTCAATTTTGAACCCGAAGCCTGCGGGTACGGATCTGTATCATAAAAAACATAAATACCTTTTTCTTTTAACGCTTTTTTAATATAATCCGGAAATTTTTCTATAGCGGCTTCAGCGACCTGCTTTTGGTTTAATTTGAAATATTTGTCAAAGCCAAGTGCCTTTCCAATTCCGCCTGAAATTTCCCAACTGCCTTTCGTATCGAATATCGGTTTGGTTGCCGGTTCCCTAACAGCTATAAACGGATACTTATCGCCTTGTATATGAGGAAGATCATATCTTTCCAGATAGGTCGATTCGGGAAGTATGATGTCTGAATACCATCCTATATCATTGGGGATAATATCAACATCAACGATAAGATCAAGCCGCTTAAACGCTTCTTTGATCACCAGTTTTTTTGCATTTGAACCGGATAAAATGGGATTTGTTCCATACACAATCCATGCTTTTATCGGATACGGTTTGCCCGATAAAGTAGCGTTTATCATTCCGTTCTCTCTGCCAAGATTTTCAGGCGCCAAAGGAAACTCCGTTTTAGAAATATCGGCTCTGGGAAGCTCCCATCTCGTAGGAAACTTCATGGGATGAAAAGGAGAAGATGCAGCGCAGTACTGATTTGTCGGAATTCCTATCGGAGATTTGCTTATTTTCCAGAATCCTCCCGGCATTCCCCAATTTCCAATCAAAGCGTTTGCTATGGCAATTGCCCTTACGGTTTGTGTATCGTTGCCGTATCTTGACATTCTTCTTGCAGGAAACATTATAGCCTGAGGTGCAGCTTCGGCAAACTCCCATGCGATGGTTTCAATTGTTTTAGCAGGTATATCCGTTTCATGCTCAGCCCATTTAGGCGTATATTTTTTTACATGTTCGGATAGTTTGTCGTAACCGTAGGTATAGTTTTTTACGAACTCGTAATTCACAAGATTGTCTCTGATTATCACATGAATTAATCCCAGAACAAATGCCATATCCGCTCCGGGTCTTATTGACAGCCATCTGTAAGCTTTTGCCGCCATCTCGCTGTATCTCGGATCAACATAGACTAATTTACCGCCTCTTGCAATTCCTTCGTTTATACGCTCTGCCTCCCCGAGTTGAATTGCCCCGGTTACATTCCTACCCATTGAAATCATATATTTTGAATTTACGGTATCATAAGGATTGTGTCCTGTTGGTGTGGTTCCGTATGTCAGATACCATCCCATATCTCTTGAACCCAAGCATTGAGAATATGCAGGTATTACTATATTCGGGGTATTTATAAGCTTGCCTAATGTTTTAAAAGGTTCTTCCCCGGTTCCATGCATAAACATTGCAAGACTTGAAGGTCCAAATTCATCAATGATCGGTTTGAGTTTTTTTCCTATATAATCAAAAGCCTCCTCCCATGAGGCCTTCCTCCATTTGCCTTCGCCTCTTTCTCCTGCTCTTATAAGCGGATATTTCAGACGATTCGGGCCGTATAATTCATATATTCCTGAATTTCCTTTGGCACATATATGTCCATAATTATTCGGATTTAGAGGCTTACCCTCAATTTTATGTACAACATTATTCGATTTTGATACAGCAGACTGCTTACCGTCAACAAAAAATGCATTGGTATTCGAGTAAACATTCAAACCGCAGTTCCAAAAACACATCTCACAGAAACTATGCGTTAGTTTACCCTTGTCATAATACTCAAGCATCTTGTTAAATTTGGCATGAGCGTTTGATGCATACGCATCTTTGGCAAACACCGCAGCAGCACCTGTTGAAACTGCTGCAGTCGTTATCCCTGTGATTTTCATGAAAGCTCTTCTTGAAAGCTTATGTTTTGTATTCTCTTTTAATTTTTTATTCATTGTCTTCTCCCAAGTAAAACAGCTTCTCACCTATATGGTAGATAATGGATGCCACTCCGAGTGCCCCGATAAAGAGAGAGAGTTCGGATAAAGAGGGAGTATAGCTTATAAGTGAGATGTTATTATGATAGTAAGATGCAAATACCGGAACGGATTGACCGCTGATTACTATATCGTATTTATTGAAAAGTATGCCTATAACTACAAGAATTGATGCAATTAAGGTAATTTTAGGAGAGTCGAATTTTGTTATGAAAAGCAATATAAACGGTAATAAATATCCTATAAACATCTCAAAGAACCAAAAATTAAACGAGAGCGATCCTGATATGAGCGTCATGATAGATTGATACTCAAGCGGAATATGCCCCGATATACCGGCAATGGTTTTCCATATTTCAAAAAACAGCATAGCACCTATAAACAAAGCTATCAGTCGGCCTAAATTTTTCATAAGCCGCATTTTTTTTTCATCTTTAAGTATATCGGCTGCATTCTTATTTGAAAAGAAATGTATCCAGACTATCAGAGCGGTTCCTGACAGAAGTGCTGAAAGTATAAAATCGATAGGAAAGAAAGGTCCATGCCATTCCGGTCTTGCAATATTAACTCCGTATAGCCAGCCTAAGTTACTATGCGCCGTTATGCCTGCGAGAAATGCCAGAAGTCCGAAGATCAAGGCAAATTTCCATTTCTTGCTAAGCAGCGATACGAATTCAATTGCTATAAACAGCAGATATAAGCTGTAAAATGTTGTCATTCCCCATATTGGAGAACCAAATTTTGATGTAACAGATATAGATGAAGCTGATCAAGCCG
>CAZAPZ010000029.1:13787-16228 GCA_964487285.1 uncultured Campylobacterales bacterium
TTGGAGAACCAAATTTTGGCGGAAAATAGTATAATACCAGCCGTAAAGCATGCAGATGAAACGGAGAACCGAGATCCCAGAAGATTGCAAAAAATCCTCCGAGAAGCGCTGATATTGCGAGCCATGCGGCTCTTTTCCCAATCTGCTCAAAATTCTTAAAACCCCATACATGTCCCAATGATGAGATAAGACACAATCCCGTGCTTGAAACAACCATTGCCGTGTATGTTATAATGAGAAGTCCCCATGGAAGACCGCGTGATACGCCGTAAGATGCTTCCTGACCATAAAAAAATACATGCAGCATTCCATACAGACTTATCAAAACCATTATAAATGAAATGATGATTTTTGAATTAAGGAAGTCTCTTATTTTAATATTTTCTCTAACTAACATAAATTCTCCTTAATAAGTTCTACGGCTCTTATTGAAGCGCCCAAGATAGACGGATAAAATTTCATATCGGCACCGTTTTTTACCGATGTTTCAAACCGAGATAACCAGTTCAAGTGATTGGTAATCATAAGAACGGCTGAATCGGTTTGACCTTCTTCGAGAAGTCTTGACAAAAAAGCCAGTTCGAGAGCGACATGATCGGGAGGTCCTTTTATAGCATCGGCATTAAACTCATATCCGCAGTCTTGATAGAAATTAAGTATATTAACCGCAGCTCTGCCCATAATTCTTTTTTCCGTATAGAAGGATGCGTATGGAGGTGAGCCGGCACCTCTAAAATTAGCTGCAAACAATCTTATATATTCGGATTCCAACTCATATAATGCCGGATTCCGATCTTCTATCTTTTCGAGGGAGAGTTTCAAATTTTCGCACTCCATACAAAATTTATTGTATCGTCTGACAGTAGATTGATCAGGGTAATCAAGCAGTTCGGAAGCTAAAGAAAGTAAGGTGGAACCTGAAAGTTTTAGATTCATTTATATGCCTAACAACCCATTTGAGGTGCGGCAGCTGCCGGTGGATTGGAAGTTGCTGTTGGTGCTTTTGAACTTGCCAATCCTTTATATTGTGCGGCTATTGCGTTTTTATAACATGCAAATCCGCGCGGATTACTCGGATCAGCTTTGATTGCCGCTTTTGCGTGGAGTATGGCTTTGCTGATGTCGTTCATTTTCAATGCAGAAATAGATCGGTTTACATATTTTTGGGATAATGTTCTTTTATACGCAAGTTTAGCTTTTCCGGTTGATGCAGTTACAACGGCAAGAATGATTGCAAAAACCAATATTACTATCCCTGTCATTATCGGTATAAAATTCTTTTTCATTTTATTTCCCTTCTTTATATATTATTTTATTTAGATAAGTTAGAAATAGAAGTATGGAGATGCTCATTATGATCGTTACAATATACGATGAACTGAACATATTGCCTCCCACTAAATCGCTTATTGTGAATCTTCCCAGATTTCCCGAATTAGCAAATATTTTTATACCACTATAAACCTTGAAATATGTAAGCATTCCTGCAATCATACCCAATGCAAATACTGCTGCGTCAAGTTTACCCGTTGCCACTGCCACTACAGTCGTTCCGGGACAATATCCTCCCATCACCATACCAACACCAAATAATAGCCCGCCTGCAAGATACGGCCATACATAAGTGGCAGGTATATATACATGAGAAAAATCAATCCATCCCAAAAGGCTGAAAACGACAACCCATGTTGCAGCAGTGATAACTGCCGCTTCCATCACCTTCGGCACTATCAGTTTTCTTAGATAAAAAACCGGAGCTATGTTTTTAGCCGTAGCAAATCCTGATTTCTCAAGAACAAATCCAAAGGCTATTCCTATAAAAAGACCTATGAAAAGGTTAACTCCGTTTGTAATTAATCCGTTTGCAAGTAATGGCAGCATTATATCCTCCTAAACATCTTTCCACTGTTTTTTAAACAACGGTGCAGCAATCATTCCACCGGCAAATACGCTGAACATAAAAATCCATGCTCCTACAGAAAATCCGCTCATACCCGATAATGCTTGTCCGCTCGTGCATCCTCTTGTAAGGCGTGTTGCAAAAGCGATCAGCACGCCTCCAAAAAAAGCAAATAAGAGTCTGCTGCCTACAGGATACCCTTCTGCCCTTTCAATGGATTGATGAATTCGCCCTGAGAAAGCAGCACTGATATATCCTCCTATAAAAACTCCTACCGTTTCTACAACTATCCAGTTAGCCAGGGCATTACCTGTATATAGATAATGACCTGCATATCCATTATGTTTGGCAAATGATGGGCTGACAAGATAACTGAGCTGAGCAGTTACCCTTGAAAATGCGCCGCTAATACCAATTCCCTGACTGGCAATTGCATATGATATAAATAATACCGTTCCCAACAAGAATCCGCTAAAATACGGATTCCAATACTTCTTTTCCATAGTTGACGCCTCTTTTTATGATGCGCAGAGCATTATGC
>CAZAPZ010000030.1:0-16209 GCA_964487285.1 uncultured Campylobacterales bacterium
TCTCTAATTCTTCCTCAATCTGTTTTATCAAACGCCTTTCATTAATATGATGCTCTGCTGCAGCTTCTCCTATTGTTTCTTTCCCACCGCAGCAGTAGTCTATTCCGCTTTTCTCGAAAAATCCTGATAATGATGGATATTTTGTTACGATTTCACCAAGTGATTGTTCTGATGTTATTTCGATATTCATTTGGATATCGTCTTTTCTATTTTAACTTTCCATATTTCAGGTCCTTGTTCTAAATATTCCCATTTGAATTGGCCATTTTTTTCGGCCTCAAATTGATATTTCAAAGGAACGGGATCGTGATCATTTTTAAGAATAAACCCTTCACCTTCCTTTAACTCGTCAAAAGTTTTAAATATCGTAGAATGTTTAAACCTCGGCTCAATCGGTATTATATCAAGTTCTTTCATCTATTCCTCCCATATAATTTATCTTGAACTATAAATATGGGTATCGAAATAATGATTTCAAGTAATTTTATAAATTTTGTAATATTATGAGACCACTGCACAATAAGCACCTTCGCAGTGGTCTCATAATGCAGTGCTTCTTATTATAGATAGACAGCTTATGTATTGAATATCTTGTCATACAGATCTTTGCCGTAACTTGTTTGCAGCGGCTTGCTTTCAATAATTTTAAAACTTCTTTTTCCGTCAGCTTTTCTTTCAGCACGCGCGAAAAGAGCGCTTTTCGCTTGGTTGTCAAAAAAGTTATGCGCAAATTCATACAGATGTGTAACAAAGAAAATTTTAATTCGTTTCTCCAGCAATGCTTCAACAATCTGCCTTGCAATTTCCGAGCCTTCCCTTTCGTTGGTGGCGGAAAACGATTCATTGAAAAGCAGCATGGAATTTGGTATAATATGATCTACGATATTGCTCATTCTGTTTAATTCTTCATCAAGTTTGCCGCTTTTCATGGAAACATCTTCTTCTCGCTTGAAATGCGTAAATAAACTTTTGCATAAGTTAGAAGAAAACGATTCGGCAGGTACAAACATTCCGCATTGCATCATCAATTGAGCCAAACCTATACTGCGTAAAAAAGTTGTTTTGCCGCCTTGATTTGCACCGGTTATTATCACAATGTTTTTATTCAATGCGTTTAGATCATTATCTACGGCTTTATGCAGCATATTTAAACTTAAAGATGGATCGTATAGTCCCTTGAAAGAATGACAGCGTTTGTTGGAATTAACCGGTACAGGAAAAGAGATAGCTCCTTTCATTTGAGAAAGTTGTTCATGCAAATTTAAACAACCGATATAAAATGCCAATTCAATGCGCAGTGTATTGAAAAAACTAAGAATATTATCAGAGGATTGAGCAAGTGCATTAGCGACAAGGTTAATTCCGCGATCTCGTAATTCCGATATTGCTTTGGCACCGCTTTCATCCCGATCGCTGATGGTAAAACTGTAAACTGATGATTTTCTATCAAAAATCCTCTCTATCCAGCTCTGTTTTTTATATTGTGATTTGCGCAGTATGTAGTTGATGCCTTTATTGCCTTTTCCTAATTGTGCGCTTATCAATACCCCGTTGCCGAATTTTAGTTCTTTTAGGTGATTTTGTATTTTCAAAAAATATTCATCATCAAGTTCTTTATTAATCATTGAGAAAAATCTAATAAATCCTTCCGAATCAAACTTGTCGGCAAATTCTGATATTTTTCTCAGATCTTTTAGCAAACGCATAAAAAGCTTTAGCCTTTCTATTGAGCCGCTGAGTATTGCATCGGGATATTTGCTGAAAAATCCGAAATAAATTTTCTTTACACCTTCAATTGCCTGAATTGCGATACCGTAAATTTCTCTAACTTTGATGGGATTTTTTAGGCAATCTTTGAGAATGTTTTGACGATATTGTATTGTTTCTATGTCGCTCAAACTTGATAAAATCGATCTCTTTGAAGCTTCGAATAAAAATTTGTCGCCTAACGACATAGCGTCGAATAATACCGTTAATTCCAGATCTTCCGTGAGTGCCTGTTCATTTGAAGGTAATTTAATCTGTAAATCAAAATCTTGATTCTTATACATAAGATATGTTTTCATGATTTTATACGATCTTTTATATGTTTATATGTTAGTTTGTACTTCTCTGCAATTGATAGAGCATAGGCAATTCCGTCCGCCGCTTTTCTAATAATTTTGTAGGTTCTCAATGTGGGAGATTCGGGTTCTACGGTACTAATCAAGCTTACAACTTTATCGTTGTAAACGGCCATTTCATCTACAAATGTTATCCAGACGCACAATAAGTCAAGCTCTATTATTTTTTCCATTACTTTCTTACTCAAGAAAATAGAGTCGGCTAATGTTGTAGAAGTAAAAATCTCATTCATTATAACAATACTGTTTGAGGTTGCATTTTTTATGATACTATAGATTCTAATTAGATCATCTTCTAATTTCCCCCTCAAACTCTTTACATTTTCTTCCTTTTCAAAGTGCGTAAAGATTTTGTCATATATAAAAAGATCGGTTTTGCTTCCGGGAACAGGACAGCCTATACCGGCAATATAATTAAGCTGACCGAATGCACGGGCAAATGTCGTTTTGCCGCCTTGATTTGGGCCGGTCACTACAAAAATGCGTTCCTTGCCTTTTAGATAAAAGTTGTTGCAGACAACAGGCTTTTTTTCTCTAATGAGTTTATTGGCCAAAGCCAGGTCAAATCCTTCATAATTGCAGATATCTTTAGATACAGTCGATAGGCTTGGATAACAAAATTTTAGTCCGGCTTGCTTCAGATCTGTTATAAACTCAAGATAAGATATATAAAATCGTATTTCTCTGTCAAAGATGCCTATTGTCTCATCTAAATAATTGCTATTTGCCGTATAAAAATCATCAAGATGCAAAAAGATATCCGGATATAGTTTTGCTATTAAATCCAAAATGTTTCCTTCCACATGGTTCATATCAGACATCTCGTAAAATTCTATCTTATAATCTTTGACAGCTCCATGCTTAAATCTGTCAAATGTTTTCTCAACATCCTTGCTGTAATCGATTTCAGAAACATATTTACTAACTGTGATCCTGTTTTCTTTAATAAGCAGACAATATTGAATTTCTGATAAATCGGCTTTTAATTCTTTAGCTTCCTTTAAAAGCAGGGTGAACCGATATGAGGCTATGTAATCTGATAAATATTTGCGAAAAATTAGAAATCCATGCGATTTTATATCTATAGCATTTAAACTATCAAATAGATTGTTAACAGCGTTACAATAAATTTCCATAGCATAAAGAAACCAGCTTTCTTTTTGATACTTGTAATACATTTTGTCAGATTGAATAAGATGTTCGCGTGTTGTATGCATTTGCTGCGTAAACAGTTTTATACTTTCAAATACTCTCTTATTTTCAAGATCATGGAAAATTTCATTACGATACTTGATTGCATTGATATCTTTTAGAGGAGTATAAAAAAACGGTCTTAAATCGTATTCTTGTCTGTCGGCAGTAATTTTATCAATAATAAGATTAAGATTCATATCAGCGAAGAAAGCAGGCGGTTTGATGAAAACGGTTTTTACACTACGATCACCTTTCTCAAAAAGTATGCTAAAGTTCATAAATAAGCACCATATACTTTTTTAATATTTTTTTAATGTTTAATGATAGATAACGCAGAGTGAGATCACTTTGAGAATTTTGCTTCTATATAATTTACTATGTCTCCGCTTTCATACATGCGTACATCGTTATCAATCATAAACGGAACCTGTCCTCTTCCGCCTTTTTCCAAAACAAGTGTTCGTCCGGGTGTGTTAGGTGCTGCATCTATCAATGTATAATCGATCCCTTCTTCTAAATTCAGCTCGCCGATTCTATTTATCACTCTACCGCAATATCGGCAGCCTTCTCTTATGTATAAATCTATCATTTCTCCTCCGTTATGTTTTTATTTTAATACCATGCTTTATTAAGTATATGTTAATGCAAAACAGAGTGATGGCAAATATTATAAGCATAATAAGGGCAAAATATATGTTTATATCCGATATTCCGAGAAATCCGTATCTAAATCCGTTAACCATATACAAAATTGGGTTAAGTTTTGATAAATTCTGCCAGAATTTAGGAAGCATAGAGATTGAATAAAATACGCCTCCGAGATATGTTAAAGGTGTCAAAACAAATGTAGGAATAATAGCTATATCATCAAAGCTTTCTGCCAATATGCCGTTGATCATCCCTGCAAGTGAAAATACAATTGAAGTTAGCAAAACAAATGCAAATATTATAAAAATATTGTATATATGAAGAGTTGAAAAAATTAACGAACCGATAGTAACAAGAAATCCTACAAACAGCCCTCTTGCCACACCTCCTACCATATATCCTGTTACTATGACCCAGCTTGGCGTAGGAGATACAAACAGCTCTTCTATATTTTTCATAAATTTGGAGCTGTAAAATGATGAAACCACATTTGAATATGAGTTGCTGATAACTGCCATCATGATAAGACCGGGAATGATAAATTCTACATAGCTAAAACCATCTATATTTCTTATCTGAGATCCGATGAATTCACCGAAAATGATAAGATATAAGCTTATAGTGATAACCGGCGGCACAAGTGTCTGCATCCATATTCTTAAAGTGCGTCTGATCTCTTTATCAACAAGTGTATATAATGAGATTAGAATCGCCTTAGTTTTCATTTTTCACTTTTATAAGAGAGATAAAAAGTTCTTCAAGTCTGCTTGTCTTATTTCTAATACCGCCGATCATAATTTTATGTTCATCAAGTATAGTCACTATTTCGTTTATTGTTTGATTTTTATTTAGTTCAATTTCTATTGTTGCGGCATCGGTTTGATTTATTTTGTATCCCCTCAATGATCCTATTTTTGAGGGCACTTTTAAATCAAAAATAATCGTATGCGTATCTAATTTAGACACAAGTTCTTTTACCGAGCCATTTTTAATAATTTTGCCATGATTGATTATCGCAAGCCTCTTGCAAAGATACTCGGCTTCTTCAAGATAATGCGTGGTAAGGATAATCGTCCTTCCGTCTTTATTTAATTTTTTTAAGAGATCCCACATTTCACGCCTCAACTCAACATCGACTCCGGCAGTCGGTTCATCTAATATCAGCAGTTTAGGCTCATGAATCATACTCCTTGCTATCATCAGTCTTTTTTTCATTCCGCCCGAAAGAGTGTTTGCTTTGGAATGTCTTTTGTCCCATAAACCAAGCTGTTTTAGCTGCTTTTCAGCATTTTTAACGGCTATATGTTTTGCAATTCCAAAATATCCTGCTTGATGAATCAGAATATCGTCAACTTTTTCAAAAAAATTAAAGTTTATTTCTTGAGGAACAATTCCAATAAGCATTTTGGCAATGTTAAAATCGGTTTCTATGTTGTTTTCAAAAATAGATACTTTCCCTGATGTTTTAACAACAAGATCACTAATAATTCTTATTAAAGTTGTTTTTCCGGCTCCATTTGCCCCGATTAAACCAAAAAAATCGCCTTCCTTCACCGTCAAATCAATATTATCAAGAGCCAAAACACCGTTTTTATATCTTTTTGTGAGTCCCTTTATATCTATAGCATTCATAAAGCTATTGTACCGATTCGGTAAAACTGATAAAATAATCAACTACATTTTTTTCTAATTTTTTATTTTCCAGTCTATTTATATGCTGTAAACCGGTAGGACATGTGATATTTATCTCTGTCAGATAACCGTCAATCACATCTAACCCGGCAAAATGAATACCGTTTTCTCTGAAAAAAGGAATAACTCTTTTTGCAATGGTTTCTTCCCGCTTGGTAATTTCTGTTTTATGCCCTTTTCCACCTTGACCGAAATTTGAGAGATAAGATCCGTCTTTTGGAATTCTGTTAACGGCACCTAATATTTTTGTTCCCAATATCACTATTCTTTTGTCGCCATTTACTATGTTTGGAAGAAATTGCTGCGCCATAATGGGAGTTTTGCCTTCCTGTGTTAATTTGGCAATTTTATATTCCAAGTCTTTATCATTAAAAGAAACTCTATCTACACTTTTGCCTTGATATGAATTTAGATCTTTGATAACGGCAAAATCGCTGCAGTTTTTAATAAATTCGATGAGCTGATTTTTATTTGACGAAACTAATGTTGCCGGCAAAAGTTCAGGGAAATTTAATGCTATGAGTTTTTCGTTAAAATTTCTCAAACTTTGAGGCGAATTTACAACTTTTTTTTCACAAAAAGAGAGCAGCTGCGTTGCATAATGAAAAGCGTAGTTATAGGGAGGTTCTTTTCTCATAAATATCAGATCAAATTCGTCAAGTAAAAACGGTTTCTTATCCGATACATCTATCTTTGTACCCTTTGTACCAAAATCTATTTTTTGAGCAGATAACATTGCTTTTTTGTTAAAAAAGAGATCGCCGATTTCTGTAATAAAAGTATCAATTGTTCTGTTGACCGCTTCTTTGATAATCGGGTATGTAGTGTCCGTATCTTTATGCAGCCCATTAATCGGATCTATAATAAATAGCCATTTCATGCCAACTGTTCCATTTCATATCCGATTGTCAGCGCCCCCAGTCTTGCAAGAAGGTTATACACGGTTATTTTTTTTAAGCTGACATTGGATTCTACTATCTTTTCATCTTCCAAATCAGGACACAATATTTTAGATGAGAAGCTCATGCCTTTTGAATTCAGGTTTTCTTTATCGGAGCGTGCAGAATTAATTCTAAAAAATCCTCCAACAGGTAGTTTACCAACGCAATAAATCACCGGTTCGGCAACTTTACCTTCAATTTTATCTATTGTAGGCACTCCTTCCTGAATTATAACTTCATCTACCATTCTGCCGCCTTTTGATTTGTACAGCTTTGTTCTTGTCCTCGAATTTAATTTAAGAAACTCGGCTCCCGAGTAAACGGGGATTGCATTCATACCATAAGTTGAAGAATTGCCTTTTACAAAAACAAACGGTTTCTCATCGATACTATATTCATTATATTTCTTTTGAATCTGATTTATTACGCTGTCAATTTTCACTGCTACTTCATCAAAGCCTCTTTTAGTCTTAAAATTAACATTGTCAGCAAATTCAAAATACGCACCTATGAAACACCTATCAATACCCATTACATCCGACAGTTCTTTAATGAGTCTGTTTTTTATCGTGAAATGATTGTGTTTTTTTCTCCTGAACCATCCAAGTTCAACCATTGGAACAGTATATTGTCTGCATTTTTCAAGCAGCTTGGGATCTGTGGTTGAAAAATCGTCGTTCAAAACTATTAAGTCTGGTTCAAATCTATCAAACAGCAATTTATTGTCATATTCGGTTACAATGTTAAGATTCAATTCTTCTTTAGAAAAACTACTTACTTTGGTGTTAGTCGATATATCAATAGCGCCAATTTCGACATCAAAACCGGCATCCATAAGAATGCGTTTGATTGTTAAAATATTATCGTAGTAATATTGGCTTCTTGTATATTCAACGATGAGCCCGATTTTATTGACATTTTCAAAGCGATCTTTTATATACGATTTGAAATATTCCGATGCAAGATTGCAGGATTTACTGCATAGGTTGTTAAATCCTGCAGGAAAGACATTTGAATCAACCACCACAGTTTTGTATCCGGCATTTCTTATGTCAAATGAACTATATATAGGAGGAATAATGTTTGCCTTACTATCAAACCATTTGTTTATTTTATCTCTATTTCTTTCAATCTCTCTTGCTAAATCATTAATCATTGCTTTGCCTCTTTTGTTTTAGAGCGTTAAGTGTAGCTGAATTGAATCCGATTTCAATTGCAGAAAAGCAAACTTTTTACTATTTTATACAAATAATATAATAGTTCTATATTATCTTGGCAATGTATGAAACTTAAGAATTGTTTGTCTTTCTCCCTACTTAACGAGAAAAAACGATGTCAAATACAAAAAAGTGAGGTTTTTTACATAGGCGGTTTTTTCTTGCGGCATACATTATTTTTTTATATTATTTTCTTCAGGCGTAAATTGAATGAAAATATGAGGTATTCCTATCCTTTTCTGTCATCAACTAACACGGATGCTTGAGCCGTAGGCATTATAACCATCTCTTCTATATCAACATGGCTTGGCCTTGTTGCGCAATAGTAAATAGCGTCGGTTATATCTTCAGCATTATAGAGGCGTAATATTTTTGTAAACTTTTTCCGCTCGGTTATTATCGCTATGAAAACGAATTTTGCTTAAATCCGTTTTAACCAATCCAGGATCAATCGCAGTTACCTTATATTACGGTATTAACAAGATCCATGCGCAATGTTTTAGACAGCATTCTCGCAGCATTTTTAACGGCACAATAGACATTCCCGCCGGGATAAGCTTCTATGCCTGCTATATGATGCAATATTAATTATGATTCCGGTTTTGCGCTTGATCATTGCAGGAAGTACGGCTTTCGTAACATATAGAAGTCCTTTAATGTTTGTATCGATTATCTGATCCCAATCGGATATGCCGCCTTTCCATAGTATTACCTTGCCAAAGCGTACAAAATTATATTGTCAGTCTATCTCTATCCGTCTTGCCCATACTAGAAAAAAATAACGATACTTTTGGCATGCAGTTCTTTCATAGAACAGCTAATTTGAGATTTTATTTCTGTCTTAATCATAGTTTTTATGTATAAATATTTTTCTATCTCATTTGTTTTCAACTCATCTGAATTTAATAAATTGTAATCTTACCAAATGCGGTAATATGCAAGCTAACGTAATATTTTTTTATGCAATTCTTGACAAGATAATTTTTTTTCGTATAAGTAAAGACTATATTGTCGAAATAGTAAACAAAATTGTCGAGTTTGGAGGTTGAGTGAGAAATAAAACCCTTATTTTCGTTGGTTTTATAATGTTCCTATCTTTTATATGTGAGAGCAGCAATGCAGCAATTCTTTTTGGAAGGGTAACAGACCAATCCAAGCATGCTATAGCAGGGGCAACGGTTGTCTTGGTAAAAGCGGCTGATGTAAAAAGAATAAACTCACTTTCCCCTGTGGAGGATCTTGCATTGGAGGCGTTCAAGAAAGGATATGCTGAGACGCTTACAAATACTAATGGAAACTATAAATTTGGCAAAGTTCCAAACGGAAAATTTTTTCCGTTTGTTATTCCGGCAAAAGATGACACAATTCATCTGCCAGGTGGTAATAAATCCAGAATAAGTATAGCCGTAAAAAAATCGGAAAGGCTTAATATTGAAATCACAACTTAATCCATCGTCAAAAGCGCACTATGTCGGTTCTTCAAAATGCCTTTCTTGCCACAGACGTGTCGCTATTAAATATACGCTTCTTTTTCTCGGATTAAGAAAACCGGGGAAATTGAACGGACTTCAAAAAATGGGTTTGACCGGTTCCTACCATGATGCTGAAATTACGAATAAAAAAATGCTTGATAAATTTACAGAAAAGGATAAGTGGATATATTTATCAGGATATGGGGCTTGGCTTGGACATGACAAGCTGGGATACTATTTTCAGCTTGCAAAATCAAAAACGGCTATACGAACAAAGAAATTTAGAATAGACTTCACTTACGGTGGTGATACAAAGAATTGGAAAGCCGTTTTTCTTACCACAACAGGCATCACAAAAGATAAAAAGGGTAACTTGATTGTGAAATTTGTTCCCGACAAAGCAGGCTATACATTAGATGACGACACAACAAATCAATATGACATAAATGTAGGGTGTGAAAAATGTCATGGTCCCGGATCCGAACACATAAAGCATCACGGCAGAGGAATTATTCAGCCGGGCGATCTTCCGGCAGGAAGATACAGGCTTGTCTGCGGAAGATGCCATCAGAGAGGAACGGGCAAAGGCATAATAGACGGAATTCACACAACAGGTTCTGTTGCGTCTAAGGGAAATCTGTTACAAGGTGAAGCGATTGCATTTGCTCCGTCGGGTATCTCTCCTGCACGGTTTTATGGAACTAAAAACGGAACAGGCATACTTCCGTTTACAGGTATTAAAACAGATAAGGGCTATTTTACTCCTATTAATATGAATAGCAATTCGCTTACGCTGCGTGAGATACAACGCTTTAATAAATCAGATAAAAAAAAGATAGCCGCAGCTGTGAAGAAACATATGACTAAAAGAGCATCGCCGGTTATGGGGGCTATGTATGATCCTCTCGGAATGAAGGTGGGACGCTGCACAAGCTGTCATATGCCTAATACGGCAAAATCGGCTGAATTTACAACGCAGAAGAACGGATTCATAGTGGGGGATATCAACTCTCACACTTTCGATGTTATGGGTTTTATGCCGATAATGAAGATGAGAGCCAAATATGGAAAAACCGGTGTAACACCGAGCGGATATACAAATAAATGCGGGGTATGTCATCATGGAACTAAATAGAAAAATAATTATTGCATTTGTTGTATCTATAATTCTTGCCGGCAGTGTGCTAAGTTCTTTTGCCGCAGAAAACGAGTATCCGTCTTTTCTTGATACGGAAAAGCAGACTTTGCTATACGGCTCGCTTGAGAGCATGTTCAATTTTTCAAGCGGTTCAAACAATCCAAGCAATTTTTATCAATATCTTGAACTTGGAAGCGACAACTTTCTTTTAGACGGAAACAGCTTCTATATATTACGGCTCACTTAACATTTCGCATAATCAGCCCGACAGCAACAGAAACTGGAGGCTTTATTCAATTTTAGCTTACGATAGGTACAATAAAGGCAGTGTTGATGCCAGCGTAGGACGCTTCAACAAATTTATAGGTGCCCATTCGCTTCATCTTACCGGTGCTGATGTTTCCTACAAGATCGGCAATGTGACCATCGGGTCTTTTGGAGGCCGCGATGACAATCAGAATAGATATTCGGTTTATGCCGGCTACACAAATACCGTTTTCAAGGCGTTTTTATACGGAGTAAACAATCAGAATGCCGCGAATGAAGCCGATTATCAGGTCACAATGATTTTGCCGAAATTCTACGGCTATTTTTCAGGCGCTATCGCAAAATCCAAAGGACTGTTTTTTGCCGAGAACTATCTAAAAGCAAATCTCGACCGTTATTTTAATCCTTATATAGCATACGACTACATTCAGGCTGATACGCTTTTTGCCGATTCGGATAATCCTGTGTTTCAACATCTCGCAGAAAAAGGCGGAGCATTTAAGACTGTTACCACAGGCATTGATTTTAATTGGATTAATCTGTCAGTAAAACATTTATGGCATACATATCCGAGAAAACATTACAATCTATACAATATTTCCTTCTATTTTCCTCTTGATTCTATTCCTCTAACGATGACGGCGTATCTATTAAAGCTTGATGATCCCGAAAGAACCGACGGCTATCATGCAGCCGGTATTGGGGCTATTTATAGACTCGGAAAAGGAGCAATTCACTCCGGTTTTGACTGGTATCACATTGCCAGAAGAATATATGGAAAAAATAGAGCAACCGATATAACAGGCGGAGTAAGCTACAATGTAACAAAAGATATTTCAGGAGACGCAACAATTGAGTATGATAAAAACCCTTTTTATAATCGTTTGACGCAGGTCTTTTTTTCACTGAAATACAGTTTTGAGGTAAAAAGATGAATATATATTTAAGATCGGCGCTGTCCATATTATTGCTGTCAACTGTTTTTGGCATAACAGCTCACGCTGATGCGTTAAAGCATCCTGAGAATCTGTTTAGCAACAGAAGGGCAATGTGCCTTCAGTGTCATGATAACTCGGAAACATTTTACAATAAAGTCAGAAATTTTCAGCATTCGGAAGGATTTATAAAAAACCACAATAGGTATGGAGTAAACCGTCAGGTTTGCGCAATGTGCCACAAGCCGAGCTTTTGCGTAACCTGTCATAATGTAAAAAACAATTCTCTTCCGTCAACTCGGCTGAAAAGCAGACCTGATCGATTTTCGATTCATCCGCCCAGCTGGCTTTCTATTCATCAGATTGAAGGAAGAAGCGATCCGGGCAAATGCTACAAATGTCACAGCAGTGATTTTGCCGGACAATGTTCAAGATGTCACAAGAGGCGGCCATGATGAAAATCAATAATCTGTTTACATTGCTGTTTGTGACACTTTTAATAGGCTTGCTTTCAGGATGCGGCGGAGCGGATATAAACGATCAAGCTCCTTTTGCAGGCTCAACACTTAGTCATCCGGCCGATTGGGTTTCGGTATCGGCATTTCAAGCAAAGTCTATCAATTTTCACGGAATATTTGTCAACAAGTATGGAGACCAAAGCTGCACTCAGTGCCACGGCGCTGATTATAAAGGCGGAGTAGCCGGCGTCAGCTGTTATGCGTGTCACAACGGTCCATCGGGTAATGTTGGTCATCCTGCCGGATGGGGAAATCCTGCAACAGAAAGTGTGCATTTTCATGGGCATTATGCCAAAAAATATTCATTAGCCTGCACTGCTTGTCATGGCACTGATCTAAAAGGCGGATATGGGCCTTCATGCTACTCGTGTCATAGGAAACTTTGGTAATTATGTTTACAAGAGGAGCTGTATAATATTATACTATTGCAGTGCATCATAAACAGCTTGATATCTATATGAAAAGGTTTGTGATAAGGGGGTAAAAGATTATTTTTAAAATTAGGTTTGGGTATTTATATAACTAAAAAAATAAAACTTGAAGGAGATTTTATGAAAAGTTGGAAAATGATTGCCTCGGGCATTGCTTCTGCATTTTTGCTTGCAGGGTGCGGCGGTGTAACTGCTTTAAATACACCGGTAACACCGGCAACAACACTGCCGGCAGGTGTTTCAGCAAATGCACTCTTTTATGGTACTGTGACGAATAACCATATTCTCACAGGGACTGCTTTGGGACCACAAGGAGGTGAGCCTCTTGCAGGCGCAACGGTTGTTCTTGTGAAAGCATCCGATGTAGAGGATTTCAATTCTTTGCAGCCGGTTGAAGATCTGGCAAATATGGCTAAGGCGAAAGGTTACCCTACTTATCTTACCGGTAAAACAGGGGTGTTTTCATTCACAAAAAGTGATTTTAATACATCTAATCCCGACACTGCAAGTTACTACACATTTGTTTTACCTCCGGGATATTCTTCTGATCCGGCAAAAGATAAATCGCTATATTGGCCGGGAAGCTGTGCTTCGCGTCAGGCTGTAAGCTACAGCGGGAAAATTGTTAATATCGGTGTTGCAGCAGATAATTGCGATGATCCGCAAGGTATGGTTCAAGTATCATATAAGAACACTTCGCCGGGGGGTACTAAGGCTACATACGTAGGATCGAAAATCTGCTTGGGTTGTCATACTGGAAAAACCGATCCGATGCACACTCTTCATTTTGTAGGGTTACGGGTACCGGGAGCATGGAATTCTACTCAGACTCAAGGCGGTTATGTCGATAATGGAATCAAAGAGTTTACCTCATCCGGAAATTATATTAGCTTCACTTATAATGGTACAACAAAGTACGCCGTACTTTCCAAAGATGCAAATGGTGCATATTGGGTTCAGATGGCATCTTCCAGCAGTTCAGCCATACTCTCTCCGAAATACAACGTTGCGTTTACCTATGGCGGCGAAGGACTTTATAAACAGCGCTATATGATGCTGGTTGGACCAAACGGACGTCCAGGAGTAGGACATGTTAAATTCGGCGGAAACGGATATTACTATGCTGCTCCGTTTCAGTTTAATGAGTCTAATGCCGATGTTTCGTCTGCAGCTTTTGGAGCTGACGGCGAGGCGTTTGACCAGTGGCAGACACCAGCAAGCAGCTCCGCTGCCGTATTCTATGATAATGGAACTGGAACGACGGCTGGATACGGTGCCAAAGAACGTTTTGCCACAGATTGTGAAGGATGTCATGGCGGATATGAAACGCATCTCAATGACAAAGGTTTACCTGTAACAAACTACACCGATCCTGTAGCAAGTGATGTTGCGGCCGGCAATATGGGCTGCGAGAAATGTCATGGACCTGGCTCAAATCATGTTGCTCAGGCTGGACATGGACTTAACATAACATACCCTCAGGATCTTTCCAACGGACGTTTAACAGCGCTTTGCGGAACATGTCATCAGAGAGGACATGGCGGCGGCATACTTGAAGCCGGTGCCGATACTTCCAATGCAGGATTTGCATCAATCGGAAGCTTAACCGCAACGACTGATATAACGGTTTTCAAACCCGGTATGAGCCCTGATCAATTTTATGGAAAAACTACTACAGTGGGCATTGCTCCTGTGTTTGGTACGAGCTCGGCTACTGCCTATTTTGATCCGGTAAGTACCACCGACAGCACACATTTTTGGCAGAATGCACAATATGAAAAGCTTGACCCGTTTGTAACAACTCTTAATGACGGTACTACTACAAAAACGCAGGCTACAGGATATATAAATGACTCTATGAGTCATCATCAACAGTATCTTGATCTTACAAGAGCTAAGATGTGGAAAAATGATCATGAACTTGTAACATGTATCGCTTGCCATGATGGACATGACGGCACTATTGCAGGGCAGCTGAATTTACCTGTTGATAACAATGCACTCTGCCTGGATTGCCATAATGGCGATGATATAGGACAGGCCAACGATAATCCTTTCGAAAAGATAACAGGAGCTATGGTTGACGATCTTGAAGCAGGATCAGCTACATATATAGGAAATCCGGTTATAGGCAAAGTGATAATGGCACATGTTGCAGATGTTACGGGTAATGGTATGGCAGGACAATTATACACGCCTACTAGTGCAAGTCCGATGGGACGCTGCATAACCTGTCATATGCCGAAAACTGCTAAATCTGCAAGATGGGTAAACAGTTTGAAAACCGATGTGTGGAACACCTCAACCGGTGCATTTAAATTTTATCAGCAAGGCGATATTCATTCCCATTCATTTGATGTTATGACTACCGATGCTATAGCCGCAATGATGAAGGCAGAGAATAATGATACAACAAAAGTTGCTCCTGCGGCTGTCACAAATAAGTGCGCATATTGTCATACTGCAGGTAGTTTTGTTCCATAATCTTTTCTAATGAAGTAACGGGGTCGTGTCTTCACAGGCTGTTGAAAAACTCGCTTTCCAACTAATTTTCGATAAGGAGCTTTTTAAAAATCCTTAAATATAAACAAATTTTAGAGACAAAAGGTAGCCTATTACTCATTCAAAGGCTTTATCAACAGGCTCTTCACATTTGACATGACAGCTTAAAATTAGGCCCAAACCGAAGAAAGGCGAGCCGTCGGCTCGCCTTTCTTCTTTCTATTCTCACTTTCTGATAAAAATTCTCTCCTCTGTCACTACGAAGCGAAGTAGTCTTAACTGAGATTGCCGCGCAACGCTTGTAATGACTGGAAATTCTGTTACTGCGAGGAAAGTTAAACAGTCTCACATTTGCCTTTGTTACTGCGAGGCAATGGAACAAGTGCGGCAGTTTCTCTTTCATTTAAAATTTAGCTTTTTTCTTACACCAACTATCCCAATAATTCAACAAACTTAATCACGGTAATGCCTGCTTGGGAAATAATTTTTCTGAGTGTACCTTTTGTTATTTCATGATGGGCAGGAACCACGATTCTTCTATGTGGATAAACTTTTTGCCTCATAACAATATGGCTGCCCTTTTGTCTATCCTTTTCGTATCCCAATTCTATCAAAATGGCAATAATCTCTCTACTTGAGATTTGAGGCAAACCGCTCATAATGCTATATCAATCACTTCCTCATAAATTGATGGAGGTATAGGCTCATTGTGTGCTTTGAGACTTTCAATGTAAAGTTCCGTTGCCTCTCTTATATTTTCCAAAGCCTCGTGCCTGGTTTTGCCTTGTGAAATACATCCAGGTAGAGAGGGAACTTCAGTTACAAATATACCGTTCTCATCCTGCTCTATTATAACTCTGTATTTCATTGATAATCCTCCTATTAATAATATTCATTTATAGTATAACATTTTTCATCTACAATAACAACGAAACTAACTATCAAGCAAAATTCAAGAATTCAAAATTCTCTTCATGTCCGCCATATTGTTAATTTATGTGAAGAATATGAAATATTATGCGTATAAAAAAGCATCGTCTGAAGCTTTAATGAAAATTAAAGCAGTTTAACAGCACCTTGACCATTAGCCTCTGCTATGGTATTATTATCTTATGAATAAATTCAATGATC
>CAZAPZ010000031.1:0-15878 GCA_964487285.1 uncultured Campylobacterales bacterium
TATAGTAGTAGGTGCTGCAATACAAACAGGAATCATACAAATTATAGCAAGCTGGGTAAGAGATCTTGCCGGAACAAGTTTGGTGGCAGCTATAATATTGGTTGTTTGGGTTTCGGCATTTGCATCTGCTATCATTGACAACATTCCATTTACAGCTACAATGCTGCCTGTTGTCGGCTATCTTACAACAACAATTCCTGGAATACATGAAAATCTTCTCTGGTGGGCATTGTCGCTTGGTGCATGCCTTGGAGGCAATGGAACATTAATCGGTGCCAGCGCAAATGTAGTAACGGCAGGCTTGGCTGAGAAATCCGGATACCCGTTGAAATTTATTTCATTTTTGAAAATAGGCGCCCCTGTAATGGTATTAAGCATTATCATCGCAACGGCATGGCTTTTATTGGTAGGATAAGGAGATATTGATATGGATAAAGGTTCGATAATATGTATAGTTAAAGGCGGAAAAAAAGGAATCGATGCCGCAAAAAAAGCAATAAATATTGCAAAAAAGAACCATATGAAATTAATCTTTGTTTTCTCTGCTGATACTGAAAATATGATAGGTGGCAATTTTGGTGTAGAATCAGATGAATCTACTTCTGAAGGACTTGAAAATATAGGACAATTAGTCATTGATGAATTTGAGAATATGGCAAAAAAAGAAAAGGTAGCATATTCTTCAAAAATCATAAATGAGGATCTTAAGAGCAAACTCAAAAGAATTATTAAATATAACAAAGTAAGTTATCTTGTTATACCTAAAATCGAAAGAGGCGCTATTGAAAAATTTATCGTCAGGGATAACACGAGTGAATTAGTTGATGAAATCAGAGATGAGTTGCCCGATTTGAATATCTATTTTGCGTGAATTATAAACCACTCACCTTAACCTTAGAGCCGAAAACATTAGATGAATTGTACGGCCAAAAAATGATTGCGGAATCGCAGCCTATAAGAAGGCTTATTGAAGCCGGAACAATTCCATCGGTTGTTATCACAGGGCCTTCAGGTATTGGAAAAACTACTTTTGCAAAAATTATAGCAAATAAATTTGATCTGCCTTTTATAAAGTTTAATGCATCTGATTTCAGCAGCAGTGACATAAAAAAAGCTTTAAAAAATGCATCTGAATTTTATGAACAGTCAGGACGACGTTCTATTTTGTTCATAGATGAAATTCATAGGGCTACCCGCCCAAAAATAGAGCTTTTTCTTGATGCTATGGATAAAAATATTTCCGTTATAGGAGCATCAACGGAAAACCCTTTTTACAGCCTTCCGCCTGCATTTCGGTCACGAACATATCTTTTGCATTTTAACAATTTAGATAAGTCTGTTATTTATAAAATAATGAAAAACGCCGAACAATTTCTTTCTATTAACATCACCGAGGAAGCAAAGAGGCTCTTATACAAAATTGCCGAAGGTGATGCAAGGAAATTATTGAACAGAATTCAAGCAGCAAACGCAATACATCAGGGAATAAAAATTGAGAGCAAAGATATTATTGTTGGAGAAACAGGCAATTATGACAAAAAAGAGAGCCATTACGATGTAATAAGTGCATTTATAAAAAGCGTTAGGGGTACCGATCCGGATAGTGCGCTTTTATGGCTTGCCAAAATGATAAAAGGCGGCGAAGATCCGCTTTTCATAGCAAGGAGATTGATGATACTATCGGTTGAGGATGTGGCCATGGCAAATGCTCTGGCAGCCCCGGTTGCTGCGGCAAGCTATGAAATTATTAAAGCGGTTGGCATGCCCGAGGCAGAAATTGCGCTTAGCTATTTAACAATCTTTCTCGCAACATCACCAAAGTCAAATAGTTCGTATTCAGCTTATAACAAAGCAAAAAACTTTGTTAATGATAATCAATTTGATGTTCCGCCTGAGCTTAGACAAAACCCTCCTAAGGGAACGATCAAGTATAAATATCCTCATAATTATCCGAGACATTATGTTAAAAATAGATATTCACCACTTAATGTAAACTTTTATACGACAGGCGATGAGGGATATGAAGCGAGAGTCAAACGGTTTTTAAAAGAGTTATATAAATAAACAGCTTGTGAATGAAAAACAGTTTATAAACCTTCTTGAGAAATATGGTGCGATAATTGGCGACGATTGCTTCGTAATAAACGGGGCAAAGGAAGATTACCTTGTAACAAGCGATCTAATGACTGAATCTACTCATTTTGAGGAATGGATAGATCCGTATTCGCTTGGATGGAAAATTGCAGCGGTTAACTTGAGTGATATTGCAGCTATGGGCGGTACTCCGCTGTTTGTCTTTCTTGATATTGCCGTTAGAACGCTTGATGATCAATGGTCAAATCAATTCTTGTCCGGATTAACAGACCTTATAAACAAATTTTCTGTAAAATTGGCAGGCGGTGACACAGTAAGATCTAAAAATACAACTATTGCAATAACGGCTATTGGAAAATTACCCCACAATTCAGCTGTTTTGAGAAGCGGGGCAAAGGAAGGTGATCTGCTTGTTGTTTCAGGATTTACAGGACTTGCAGCTTATGGATTAAACTGTGTTAGAAGCAGCGCTGATTTTGCTAAATTTCAATTAAAACCATATCCTGAAATTGAACTTGCATTGAAATTAAGAGAGCTGCTTATTCCAACAGCAATGATTGATCTATCCGACGGAATATACCAGGATGCCTGCAGATTGGCAGAAAGTTCAAAATGTGCTATGATGATTGACGCTGATTCTCTAATCTATTCTCATCCACTTATGAAATTTTTAGACACGGATTTGAGCATAAAATATGCCTTAACGGGCGGGGAAGATTACAAACTATTGTTTACAATTAAAAAGGAAAATAAAAATATGTTAAAAGAATTAAAACAGCTATCCCCTGACATACGTATCATCGGATATGTTGGCAAAGGAAAAGGAATAATGGTAATGCATAAAGGTCAACCCGTAAGCATAAAAAAAACCGGATTTATGCATTTCGAACTGTCGTGAAGATTGCACCATCGCTTTTATCTGCTAACTTTTTAGACATAAAAGCAGATCTTAAACTGCTTGAAAAAGCTGGGGCCGATTTAATTCACATAGATGTGATGGACGGGCATTTTGTCCCAAACCTTACGGTAGGTCCATCATTTGTCGATGCCGTTAAAAAGATAACCGATATTCCTCTTGATGTTCATCTTATGGTTGATAATCCAGATATGTGGATAATGCCTTTTTATAAAGCCGGTGCAAGCTATATTACCGTTCATCAGGAAACAACACCGCATCTTGACGGTATTATACAAAAAATTCATAACCTTGGTATAAAATCAGGTATCTCTATCTGTCCGTCAACAAGCGAAGAAACGATAAAATATCTGCTTGCCGATCTTGATCTTGTACTTGTTATGAGTGTAAATCCAGGTTTTGGAGGGCAAAAATTTATAGAAACTCAGCTGAAAAAAGTTGAACGATTGGCGCGGATACGGGAAAAGAAACATCTTTCATATATGATAGAAGTGGATGGCGGCGTCAATGATGAAAACTCCAATGTATTAAGTGCTGCAGGTGCAGATATTTTAGTTGCCGGAAGCTTTATATTTTCATACAAAAATTATGCGGATGCTATTGCATTGTTGAGAGGTACATTATGCAGGTTCTAATTATAGGAGCCGGCAGAGTCGGCGCATATATGGCTGATTTGGCAGTTAGACTAAATTGCGGTGTGACTATTATCGATAAAGACGAAGCAAAAGCAAAAAAAATAGGCAGTTTATTGGATATAGATAGTATTCATGGAGACGGAACTTCGTCTGAAATCTTATCAAATCTTTCGGAAAAGACTATAGACATTATGTTAGTTGCCACACGCGATGATATAACTAATATTACGGCAATAGCAGTTGCCAACACTCTACTTGATATAAAAAAACGGATTGCAAGATTGAAAAGTATGGAATTTTATCAAAATGAGAAACTAATGAAAATGCTTCGCATTGATAGAATAATCGACATTGATCTTGATGTTGCTAAACGGATTATCGGTTTGATGAGAATTGCTCCGGCAACAAATGTTATGGAGTGTTTTGATGGAAAAGGTATTATTGCGGGCATTAGAGTAAAAAACAACAATCCGTATGCAATGAAAAAGCTCACTGAAATAGATAGCAAAGACTTTATGGTTCCTCTTCTTTATCATCTTGGAGATTACGAAATTACTAAAGCCGAAAGTAAGATTGTGCCGGGAGATACAGCTCTAATCGCTTCTTCGGCTAATAAAATGGACCGTATTTTAAATGATATGTTAGAGGATACTAATAAGATAAAAACTGTTTCCATTATAGGAGGCGGTAGAAAAGGCAGCTATATAGCCAAATACTGCGTTGATAATGATATAGATGTAAAAATTATAGATCGCAATCCTGAAGTATGCAATGCGCTATCATTGCAATTTCCGTCTGCCATTGTAATGCTGGGAAACGGATCTGACATACAACTTATGAAAACAGAAGATCTGTTCTTATCGGATCTATTTATAACAACTACAGATGACGACGAAATGAATATATTGTTATCAGTTCTCGCAAAGAGAATCGGCGTAAGAAAATGTATAACGCTTGCTTCAACTGAGGAGTATTCATATATAGCCGACCAGCTCGGCCTTGATTCTGTTGTTGATCCGAAATTTTCATCGTCTGCGGCAATGCTTGATCTTATGATGGATAAAAAAGCTGCATCTATATCTCTGCTAAAAGACGGCAAAATTGGAATTATTGAGAAAACCGTTAAAAGTGCGTCACCTGTGATAAATCAGCTTATAGGAGATATTAAGTTCCCTTCTACTTGCAGGATTGCACTGATATTAAGAAGAGATAAGGTCATAGTTCCCGATGGAAAAGAGATTTTGATTGATGGCGACCAAGTTATTATTTTTGTTCCATTCAATGATATGGCAAAGGCTGCAAAACTGATTTAATGTATATCAACATACGTCTGATTGCATCTGTTATATCTGTTTACTTGATGTTTCTTGGTATTTTAGAGATTATACCCTTTTTTGTAGCTGTAATATATGAAGAAGTACTCACAAGCTGGATAGTTTCCATTGGGATTACTCTTGCTTCAGGGGGGTTATTATACCTTTTTTCAAAGACACTTAAAGAAACGGCAAACGATCTCAGATATAGAGAGGGGATTTTAATTGTTACCCTAATCTGGTTGGTATCTGTATTCTTTTACGGATTGCCATTGTTTATATCAGGCGTTTTGCCTAATATGGTAGATGCTTATTTCGAAGCTATGAGCGGCTTTACGACAACAGGAGCGACGCTAATTAATGACCTGTCAAAAGTTCCTCACAGTTTGCTATTTTTGAGGAGTTACACGCAGTGGATAGGCGGAATGGGCATAATTGTTCTTGCCGCCGCTGTATTTCCATTTATCGGTTCATCCGGTATGCAGCAGCTGTTTTCAGCTGAATCAAGCGGCATAACATTGACAAAAATCAAACCTCGTATAAAAGAAACGGCTATTGGATTGTGGATTGTCTATGTATCATTTACCACTGCTGAAATAATCCTGCTAATGTTAGGAGGAATGAATCTATTTGACGCAGTGATTCATTCATTTTCAACTCTTTCAACGGGAGGATTCTCCGATTATAATAATAATGTTGCACATTTTAATTCATCATATATAAGAATCGTAATGATAATCTTTATGTTCCTCGGAGGAGCACAATTTACGCTTCATTATATTATTATCAAAAATCCAAAAAATATATTCAGAAAACATTTTCTGAGAGGTGAAGCGTCTGCATATTTTCAGATAATGATGGCTGCTACTATTGTGGTGTTTATCGTAAACGGAAAATATTTTTCTTCTTTTAGCGCAGCATTTCATCAGCTCGTAGCATCCGCTTTTACAGTAACATCACAAATGACATCCTCAGGCTTTACAGCTTACAATTATGGCAATTGGCCGGTATTTTCACAATTTATTATATTAATAGTTATGATAATAGGAGGCATGGCCGGCTCTACAGGCGGAGGAATAAAGGTTATAAGATTGATTGTTACATTCAAAGCAATTAAATTAGAATTATATAGGTTGATTCATCCTAACATAGTGAAGGAAGTTGAAGTTGCCGGCTATAAAATGACACCGGCAATAGTCAGGAATACAACCGTATTTTTTTCTATCTATATAGTTGCAATGCTGCTTAGCACTTTGCTGCTATCTATATTCGGAGTTGATATTGTAACAGGTCTAAGCGCATCTGTGGCATGTTTATCAAATGCAGGACCTGGACTCGGCAATGCCGCACCGCCTAATACTTATAGTTTTTTCACAACTATTCCTAAAATTATTTTAACTTTTGACATGCTTATCGGAAGACTTGAATTTTATACCGTTCTCGTGATGTTTTCATCAATTTTCTGGAAAAAGTAAGCGAAGAGGTTGTCTTCATCACAAATAAATTCGATTAAATAGAATATTACTGAATTTTTGATTTTACAACGCCATCGTAAAATCGAGTTTCAATAAGATCACCTGCTTTAATGTCTGCAAATCTGCATAGCTTACCATTCTTTAATGTGATTGTATAACCGCGTTTTAAAGTGGCAACAGGGGAAAGAGTTTTAAGCAGTTCCATTATGGATTCAACTTTGGTGCGTCGCTTCATACTTTCATAGGCTATAGCCTGATTCATACCACTGATGAAGCTGTAAGTTTTTATCTTATACTCTTTTATAAACTGCAATTTTAAACCGATTAATTTGTCCGATACTATTCTGTACCGATGGACTTGTTTTAGAAAAAGATTTCTGTATATCATGGTAAGGTTTGATATGCCGAAATCAGTAAGCTGCGACTTTCTATCTAAAAGCTTGTAAAAACTATCTTTTGAAATCATGCCCGATGACCGCGTATATGATAATTGCTTATCTTCCAAATACGAACGGATACTTTTTATCAGACTCAATCTGACAGTATCATAACGGGCTGATAATTCATGGATATCAGGGCATGCCATCTCGGCTGCCGAAGATGGTGTTTCAGCTCGTTTATCCGCCACAAAATCAACAACCGTCGTATCAATCTGATGACCAACTGCCGATATTATCGGTATCTCAACGGTATAAAGAGTTCGTGCCACCAATTCATTGTTGAATAGATCAAGACTCTCTTTCGACCCTCCTCCTCTTGCAATAATAAGCAGATCTAAATTTAACATAGATATGCTCTCTTTTACACGATGAATTGCCCGCAACATCGAACTTTCGGCATTTGAACCTTCCACCAAGCTGTCAAAAAGATACAAATTTATTCCGCCGAAACGCCTTGCGATTACATTTTTTATATCCTCTTTAGCTGCACCGGAAAGCGATGTTATTACGGCAATATTTTTGGGAAATTTAGGCAAAAGGCGAGATCTGTCAAACAGACCTTCCCCTTGAAGTCGTTCTTTAAGATGCATAATAGCCAATAATTTTTCACCGACACCTGCTTGTTCAATCTTTCTACAGATAAGCTGATAATTACTCCTTGGAGGATAACTTGATATAGTCCCATATGCAACAACCAACATTCCGTCTTTTGGAACAAATGACAAATTTTCAATATAACGCCTAAAAAAAGCGGTATTCAAAACAGTTTTATCATCAATAAGCGAAAAATAAACATGTCCGCTTGTATGCCATTTTAAACCCCTTATCTCTCCAATAACCGATATATCAAAAAATTTGGATTCCAGACTATCTTTCACGGCAGCTGATATTTCAGAAACCTTCCAAACCTTTTTCATAATTTTGCCAATGCCTTTTTTATAAGTGTTTCAAGGTCTATTTCCTTTTCAGATTGAAAAATATTTTCAGCTACCTTCTGAGATCGTCTTCTATCGCATCCAAGCGAAATTAATGCATTTACAGCATCGGAAACAGCAGGAGATAAATCCTTGCTTTCAGTCGCTTTTAGCCCTTTCAATTCAAACAATATCCTCTCTGCAGTTTTTTTGCCTATTCCCGGAATTGAAGAAAGTGCACTGACATCTGCAGCTTCAACCGCAGTTATCAATTTTGTATTGGGCATGGCAGATAGAATTATTAAAGCTGTTTTATATCCTACCTTAGGTGTTTTTTGAATTGCCAAAAAGATTTTTCTCTGCTCTTCATCCTCAAATCCTGCAATTTTTATTTTGTCGTCTTTTATTATAAGATAAGTAAAAAGCTTAACAACATCGCCTGTTTTAGCGGAATCGCTTAGAGTTGCGGGAACATCTATATTAATTGAAAATGCTCCTATTTGTAGAATAAGTTTTGACGGTGAAACCGAGACGACTTTTCCTGTTATAGAATCAATCATCTTCTATTTTGATTTTGATTATAGAATGCTTCTTTCTAACCTCAACAGCCTTAGAACGCCGGTATTCATAATTAATATCAATCTCCTTTTTAACTTTTAAAATAAGGTATTCCATCTGGCTTTGCATATCTTCTATCTGATTTATCATCCTTTCGATAATCTCAACTCCGGCCAAATTAACACCAAGCTCCTTCGTTAACAGCAATACCAATCTAAGTCTATCAATGTCTTCATCGTTAAACAACCTGATTTTTCCGCTGCTTCTCGCCGGTTCAATAAAACCGGCGCTTTCATACGATCTTATTGTCTGTGGATGAACTTCAAGTAGTTCAGCCACTTCTCCGATTGTATAAAATCTGCCCATCTATTTAATAATCTCCTTCAGCTTTTCTATCTCCGAACCGCTGAATTTTGGAATTATTATCCTAACTTCGGCATAAAGATCGCCTCTTTCCCTTGTCCTGCTTGCTATTCCACTTCCTTTTATTTTAAAAAGTTTTCCTCCGCTTGTGCCTTTTGGAATTTTTATTTTAAATTTATTATCAACAGATTCAACGGTCGCAGAACCGCCGAATAATGCTACTTTCAGAGGCACGTCAACGGTCGTATAAAGTGCGTTACCTTTAATTCTGAATCTGTTGTCGCTCGCCACATGTATTTTTATCTTTAGATCGCCTCTTGCCGCTTGCCCCTGCCTGCCTTGTCCCCGCACTTTTATCTGCTCACCATCTTTAATATTAGGAGGAATTCTAATATTTAATTTCCTTCCTTCTATTGAAAGCGACATCACTTTTCCTAAAACGGCATCCTTAAAAGAAATATCCATGGAATAAGATAGGTCTTCGCCTTTTTGAGTTCCTCCGGAATATCCTGAAAAATTGCTAAACCCGCTTCTTTCACCTTTGAATATTTCACCGAAAATATCGTTGATGTCAAAAGTTCCATTTGATGTATAGCGGTACGATCCTGCTTTTTGCCCTCCAAAGCCCGAATATGCTCCCGATGCAGCACCAACATCGCCAAACTGGTCGTATTGTGCTTTTTTCTGTTTATCATTGAGTATTTGATAGGCATTATTAACCTCTTTGAATCTCGCCTCCGCCTGCTTATTGCCTGAGTTTAAATCAGGATGATATTTTCTCGCAAGCGTTCTATAAGCTTTCTTTATTTCACCATCCGTTGCATTTTTTGAAATGCCTAAAATTTTGTAAGGATCTGCCATTAGTGCTCCATTATCTTTCTAATATTTCTGAATATAATAGAGTTTAGTCGTACCATTTCAAGTAATCTGCTATACTATTCAGTGTCCTGTAGTTAAATGCTCGTTTCCGTAAAACTTATTAAAATATTTGTTAAAAAGCCCTTTTATACTGAAATTGCATTTCGTCTTTTTGTCTTTAAAAATGAGTGTTGTTATATTGCCAAATAGATCCGTCCGCCTAATCTCATCGGGAAAACCTTGTTTGTCAAAAGTTACGTCTGCCTTATATTCGGGGTTTTTTTTCATTACAAACTCCCAGCCATCATTTTTTTTTGTGATATTAAACCTGCCTTCGGTATGGTTTTTCCATAAAAACTCCATCGGGTCATTTTTTGATACATTCTTCATAAACGGCTCTACACCCTTCCTAAAAAGAAAAATCTTGTTGTTAAATATTCCTGCTGTTTTTAAGTTATAAACCCATATTATACCAACGCCTTTTTTTATATATACAACCCCGGTCTCGTTTTTCCATATTTTATACAGTTTTATAAAGCTTTTTTGCGTAAACCGAGCTTGAACACACTTTGCATTATTCAGTCTTATTAAATTGCCGAAAGCAGCTATACTGCTGAAAAAAAGACTAACGGTGAGCAATACCGATAATATCTTTATACGCATAGCCGGTTTTCTTTATCTTTTCATCAAACTCTTTTATGATGATAGGAATAGATGACGGTGAAACAAAATTATATGTACCTATAGACAAAAGTGATGCTCCCGCCATCACAAATTGCAGCGCAGAATCAACCGATGTAATGCCTCCTCCTCCAATTATAGGAACGGAAACAGCTTCATATACCTGGTAAACCATTCTAACGGCAATAGGCAAAATCGCAGGTCCGGAAAGCCCTCCAACCCTATTTGCAAGAACAGGAGTCATCCTATTTGTGTCAATAACCATTGCAGAAATTGTATTTATGAGCGAAACGGCATCGGCGCCTTCTGCAACAGCCGCTTTAGCAATCTCGCCAATATCCGTAACATTGGGTGATAGTTTTACTATTAAAGGTTTAGAGGATGCCTTTTTCACCTCTTTTACAAGGGATGCGGTCATCTCAAGAGAATTGCCGAAAGCCATTCCACCTGCTTTTACACTCGGACAAGAGATATTTAACTCAACAGCATCTATCCTCTTTATATCGTTAAATTTTTCGGTTAATTCTACAAAATTCTCAACTTTTTCGGCATAAAGACTCGCAATTACATTGGTATTTAAGGTTTCTAAAAATAGAAGCTTTTCTTTAATGAGTCTGTCAAATCCTATATTTTCCAGTCCTATTGAGTTAAGCAGTCCTGATGGAGTTTCTACAATTCTTTGAGGCGGATTGCCTATTCTTTTCTTAAGAGATACGCTTTTTAAAGTAATTGCCCCATATTCATCAGGATTATAAAAATCTGTGTAACAGTTACCATATCCGAATGTTCCCGATGCGGCAGTGAATGGATTGGAAAAATGTAAACCAAATTTGGTAATATCGCTCAAAACAAAAGCTCACTTACAGGGAAAACCGGCCCAACTTTACAAACTCTTTTATAACCGTCTGTTGTTTTAACTACACATCCAAGACATGCTCCGACACCGCAAGCCATATATGTTTCCAAAGAAGCATAACACAACGATGATACTTCATCCATAGAGTTGATAAACGCTTTCATAAATGCAGCAGGACCTGCTATGTAAATATCTCGTCCTTTAACTATATCTTTTTTGCTTAAAAAAAGATCAACAAGATTGCCTTTATACCCGTAGCTGCCATCCATAGTAGAATAAAAATCTGCATCAATATCAATCAATTCATTTTTTGTTGAAACTCCATAAAATAGAGTAACATTTTTTTTGCCTATAAAATCACCGAACGCAGCAATTGCCGAGCCTGCCGCAATAATCACAGCTTCGTTATTATGTGGAAATCCGTTGCCAAGAGGAGAAATTATCCTAATTTCTCCTGAATTCATACCTATAAGTCTGCTTGACATGCGTCCTTTCCTCTGTATCAGAAATGATAATAGATTATTTTTTTGGCTGAATATGCTAAACGGTTTATTTATGCCAAAACAGCCATCTTTGAAACCTAACATAGCAAACTGACCGGCAATGTGTGTCTCTACATCAGCTTTTATATCTATTTGGTAAAGCGATGATGCTACCTGTCTATTTGAAACTATTATCCCATCGACCTCTTTCATCGTTTTCTTATTCTGAGAATCATCCTTGTCAAATCGTTATTTTCTCAATTTCAAAATGCTTTACGCCAGATGGAATCAATATTTCAACCTCATCGCCTTCCACTTTTCCCATTAAGGCATTACCGATTGGGCTGACAATTGAAATCAGCCCTTTTTTAGGATCATACTCATCTTGCCCAACGATTCTATATGTTATCTCGGCATCGTTATCTATATCATATAAAAGCACCTTGACCCCAAACGATACTTGTTCCGTATGAATATTCGACTTTTTTACAATTCTAACCATAGATAAGCGGCTTCCTATTCTGCTTAATTTATCTTCAAGAAATTTCTGTTTTTCTTTTGCTGCATGATATTCGGCATTCTCACTTAAGTCACCTTGCGCTCGTGCAGTGGCAATAGATGCAATCACCTTAGGCCTTTCAAGTTTTAATTTCTCATATTCAGCTTTAAGCACAATATATCCGTCTTCGGTTATTAAACTGTTCATATTTTCCTCTTATATGCCTTTTGCCGTCATTGATTGAAGGCTTCGATAATGTTCGATTCCTCCATCATATTTCCATCTAATAGCTGAAACAATGCTATTTGCCTCGGTAATTGTTGTACAGTATGGAATCTGATTTATTAGAGCGGCGTTTCTTATATAAAATGAATCTTTTTTTGCTATACTCCCCTGCGGTATATTGATAACAAAATCAATTTGATGATTTTTTATGTTATCAACAATGTTTGGCCGTCCTTCGTTATATTTTTTAACAACTTCCACATTTATTTCATGTTTTTTTATGATCGAAGCAGTGCCGAGTGTTGCGCATATCTTAATTGAAAGATCGTCAAACTTTTTAGCTATGGGAATAATTTCATCTTTTATTGAGTCGGAAACGCTGATAAAAACAGTTCCTGCGATAGGAAGGTTGTTGCCGCTTGAAGCTTCAGCTTTAAAGAACGCCTCCTCAAAACTGTCGGCTATGCCCATTACCTCTCCTGTTGATCTCATCTCAGGACCCAATATAACATCTGTTCCTGCAAACTTTATAAAAGGCAGCACTACCTCTTTGACGGAAACATAGTCAGGTATTACTTCTTTTAAACCCAATTCTTTTATACTCTTTCCAAGCATAATATTTGTTGCTGCCTTTACCCATGCGATTCCGGTTGCTTTACTGACAAACGGAACCGTCCTTGATGCTCTTGGATTTACTTCAAGCAGATACAATTCGCCATTTTTTATAGCAAACTGAATATTCATAAGTCCCTTAACCTTTAGTCCCATCCCAATTTTAATTGTTTGAATCCTAATTTTAGTCAAAAGTGATTCGGAAATAGTTCTCGTTGGAATCGAGCATGCCGAATCGCCCGAATGAATGCCTGCTTGTTCAACATGTTCCATTATGGCGCATATGACAACATCCTTTCCATCTGCCACAGCGTCAACATCAATCTCAATAGCATTATTGAGAAAACGATCTATAAGAAGAGGCTTATCGCCCGATACGGTCACAGCTTCGGCAATATAGTGTTCTAATTCGGTTTTATCATAACAGATTTCCATTGCTCTTCCGCCAAGAACATACGACGGTCTTATTATGACAGGATATCCGATCTTATCCGCTATCTCGAGAGCCTCGTCTCTCGTAGATGCCAAACCATTTTCGGGCTGCAGAAGATTTAATTGCTTGGCAAGCACACCAAAACGCTTTCTATCTTCTGCTATGTCGATTGATTCGGGATCTGTGCCAAGAATCGGAACACCTGCAACTTTTAGAATATTTGCAAGTTTCAAAGGTGTTTGACCTCCGAATTGTAGAATAACTCCATAGGGCTTTTCTATTTCTATTATGTTCATCACATCTTCATAGGTTATAGGTTCAAAATAAAGTCTGTCTGATGTATCATAGTCGGTTGAAACAGTTTCAGGATTGCAATTGATCATTATGCTGTCTATGCCCGCATCTTTAAGAGCAAACGCAGCATGGCAGCAGCAGTAGTCAAACTCAATGCCCTGCCCTATTCTGTTTGGACCGGAACCTATGACGATTACACTCTTTTTTTCCGTTGGCACCGATTCGTTCTCGGATTTTTCATAAGTAGAATAAAAATACGGTGTTTTAGCTTCAAATTCAGCTGCACAAGTGTCAACCATCTTGAAAGCCGCTTTTATGCCCCATTGTTCTCTCTTTTTTCGTATAAAAAGCTGGCTCGTTCCCGTGATTTTTGCAAGATATCGATCCGAAAATCCTGATTTTTTTGCTTTCATCAAATTGAATTTATCAAAATTATCTTCAAGCAGCATGGCGGTTGCCACAGCGTCTTTGATTTGGTTAAGAAACCAGTTGTCAATACCCGTCAGCTGGTGAATTTTTTCAGTCTCAATTCCAAGTCTATACGCATAAGCTATATACCACATTCTCTCAACGGTAGGAACAGCAGCACGTCTATTAAATGCATTCATAAATTCGCCTTTGAAGTTCGGTGTTTCAAATCCGTATCTATCAATCTCAAGCGATCTTACGGCTTTAAGCAGCGCCTCTCTGAATGTTCTGCCAATTGCCATTACTTCACCAACCGATTTCATCTGGGTTGTTAGTGTCTCATCGGCATCCGGAAATTTCTCAAATGTGAAACGAGGAAATTTTACAACAACATAATCGAGCGACGGCTCAAATGCAGCGTATGTCTCTCCTGTTATATCGTTAGGAATCTCATCTAATGTATAACCTATCGCAAGCATGGTAGATATTTTCGCTATTGGAAAACCGGTTGCTTTGCTCGCTAACGCAGATGAACGCGAGACTCTCGGATTCATCTCCACTATAACCATTCTGCCCGAATCAGGGTCAACGGCAAACTGAATATTCGATCCGCCGGTTTCAACTCCTATTTCTCTTATGACGGCTATGGCGGCATTACGCATAATTTGATATTCTTTATCCGTCAGTGTCATTGCCGGCGCCACGGTTATGGAATCTCCCGTATGAATACCCATAGGATCAACATTTTCAATTGAACAGACTATTACAACATTATCCCGTTTATCTCGCATCACTTCAAGCTCATACTCTTTCCAGCCAAGCGCCGATTCCTCTAATAATATTTCGCTGATAGGGCTTATATCAAGTCCCCACCTAACTTTTTTATAAAACTCGGTTTCATTATACGCCACGCTTCCGCCTGTTCCGCCCAAAGTATATGACGGTCTTATAATAACGGGATATCCTATCGAATCTATGGCTTCTTCGGCCTCTTTTACATTGGTAATTACGACAGAATTTAAGACATCAAGATTTATCTTCTTCATGGCAATCTTAAACTCTTTTCTATCCTCAGCTTTTCTGATACTTTTTATATCGGCTCCAAGAATCCTAATGGGATACTCTTTAAATACACCGGCTTTCTGAGCTTCAGTAACAAGATTCAGAGCAGTCTGACCTCCCATTGTAGGAAGCAGCGCATCAGGTTTCTCCTTTTTCAATATGACTCTTAAACTATCTATTGTGATAGGTTCGATATATGTAGCATCTGCCGTTGCCGGATCTGTCATAATCGTAGCAGGATTGCTGTTAAGCAGAATCACCCTACATCCGGCATCTTTCAGCGCTTTGCAAGATTGAGTTCCCGAATAATCAAACTCACACGCCTGACCAATTACAATTGGACCTGAGCCTATTATAAGAACCGATTTTATAGATCTGTCTCTGCTCATTTTATTTTGCCACTTTCAAAAGATAATTTAAAAGCTTTGTAGCTATTTTTTAGCAGCATTGCTATTGTCATCGGACCTATGCCCCCGGGCACCGGCGTTATAAATGACGCTTTAGAAACAGCCTCATCAAAAAGTACATCCCCTGCGATTATCCCGTTGACCTTTGAAATTCCAACATCAATCACCACTGCTCCCTCTTTTATCATATCTCCAGTTATAAGGCCAGGATGCCCTGTTGCACTAACAACTATATCGGCAGCCCTGACTTTATCGGCAAGATTTTTTGTCAATATATGACATATTTGAACGGTTGCACCGAGATTTAGCATCATCGAAGCTAACGGTCTGCCTGTAATAGTTCCGGCACCAAC
>CAZAPZ010000032.1:0-15749 GCA_964487285.1 uncultured Campylobacterales bacterium
TTGAAACAAGGCTTGACAGATTGTCGTTATCGCCGAAGCATAGCTCGTCAACGACAACTGTATCATTTTCATTTACCACAGGTAAAACCTTCATTTTAATTAGATTCAAGAGAGTGTTTTTTGCGTTTAAGTATCGTCTTCTATTTGATAGATCGTCTCGACTTAAAAGTATTTGCGCACTGTTAATACCGTTATTTTTAAGCAACAGTTGATAATGGGCTATTAGATATGGCTGGCCAACCGCAGAAAGAACTTGTTTACGTTGTATATTCGGCTGCATCTCAAGACCGAGAACGCTTGCTCCTGTTGCTATGGCGCCTGATGAGACAACTACGACATCATTACTTTTTTCTATATTGCTTATTTGATTAACGATTTTTTCAAGTCTGTCATCCGATACTTTACCATCGTCGTTGACCAATACGGAACTTCCGATCTTTATTACGATACGCATTTTAAAATGAGTACCTGTTATTTGCCAAACAAAAGATATGCTGCATGTGTTTTGTTTTTGTTTTTATTTTTTTCATATTTTTTTCTATCTAATCTAACACTTAGCGTTCTTTTATCGCTTTTTCACACAACCGTAATAATATGTTTTATAAGTTTGTCTATACCTATTGAGCAGATTGCGGAAATTGGAAATACAGGATCGTCAAATTGTTTTAAAAATTGATTATAATCACTAAACAGGTCAATCTTATTTAGGGCAATAATCCGACGCTTTTTTGTAAGGTTCCTGCCATAGCTTTTTAGTTCTTTCATTAAGATAGCGTATTGTTCTACCGGATTATCCGATGCATCAAGCATAACAAGAAGCATTTTTGAGCGTTCAACATGTGAGAGGAATGTGAGCCCTAGACCTCTGCCGCTGCTAGCTCCGTTAACAATTCCCGGTATATCGACAAAAATGATCTCTTTATCATAGATATTAAGCATGCCGAGATGAGGATTTATTGTGGTAAAAGGATAATTGGAAATTTCCGGTTTGGACTCACTTATCTTTCTTATAAATGTAGATTTTCCCACATTTGGAAAGCCTAAAATCCCAACATCGCCAATTAGTTTAACTTGAAGCGTTATAGTTTTAGTAGTGCCCGGCACACCCGCTTGGCATTTCCTCGGCACTCTATTCGATGCTGTTGCGAAACTCGAATTTCCCAATCCGCCTTTTCCGCCCTCACATATTACATAACTTCCGTTTTTATATAGATCATATATTGGAGTATTTATATCATCTAAAATTATAGTCCCGGGAGGTACTTTGAGCCTTAGATCCTTTCCATTTTTGCCGGTACAATTGCCGGAGCTGCCGTCAAAACCGTTTTCAGCTTTAAAAACCTTTCTTGACTTAAAGTATCGCAAAAGATGAGTATTGGTGTCAGCCTCAATTATTACCGACCCTCCTTTTCCTCCTTTTCCTCCGTCAGGTCCGCCCCTAGGTATAAACTTTTCATGTCTGAAACTTACTATACCATGTCCGCCATGACCGGAAGTTACTGTGACTCTTACACGGTCTATGAACATCTATGCGGCATAGATAGAGACCCTCTTCCTGCCATTTTTTCTTTCGTATTTTACTTTTCCGGCAATTTTTGCAAACAGAGTATCGTCTCCGCCTTTACCAACATTTGTGCCAGGGTGAAATGGAGTGCCTCTCTGCCTAATCAAAATAGATCCTGCGGTTACGATCTGGCCGTCACCTACTTTAACACCGAGTCTTCTTCCTGCGCTGTCTCTTCCGTTTCGGCTGCTGCCCATACCTTTTTTATGAGCCATGTTATTCTCCTTTATCTATAGTTGATATCATAACTTCGGTTAGACTTTGTCTATGTCCCTGTTTTCTTTTGTATCCTTTTCTTCTTCTCTTTTTAAAAACAATAATCTTCTTATCTCTAAATTGAGATTTAATCCGACCTTTAACAGTAGCATTTTCATTGGCTTCTTTACCATCAATTAAAAGTACATTGAAATTAACTTCGCTGTCAATATCACCGTCAATTTTTTCTATCTTTAATAATTGATTAGGCTTTACAATATATTGCTTGCCGCCTGTTTCTATTATTGCATAATTGTCCACAATCTACTCCTTAATCTTTTATAAAAAATTTATACTAATAGCATAAACCCTTTTTGTCAAATTTTATTTACAGATGCTCTTAAAGTAAAAAATATTTAAATAATTAATCTACCTTGCTATTAGGCAGTCGCTCTCTTATTTCATATAATAGATTGCTTGATTAACCTCTTTTTTTGATCCTATATATATAGGAGATTTGTCACTAAAGTTTGTCGGTTCAATATCAAGTATTCTAATTTTTCCATTATTGGCTGCACCACCGGCCTGTTCAATTATAAATGCCATAGGAAATAGCTCAAACAACAACCTTAACTTACCACGAGAATCTTTTTTTAGTGCAGGATATGTAAATATACCGCCTCTTTTAGCAAGAATATTGTTGATATCCGCAGCAAATGCACCGCTATAACGCAGTTTATATCCATTGTCTTCAAGATTATTTATAAAAAGTGTGTGCTTTGGCGTCCATTGATTACGCTTACCTCCGGGTGAATAGATATCGCCTGATGTGTTGAGCGAAATATATTCATCTTTTAAAACATATTCATATGCATTATTAAGCTCAAGCATGTGGGTTCCGTTGCCAACCGTATAAACCATTGTCGATCTAGGTCCGTAAAGAAAATAGATGGCAGCGGATTGTTTTCTACCTTCCTGGAGTATTTGTTTTCCAGGCATTATGGAGACAATTGTTCCAATGGAAAGGTTTGTATCAATCAACGATGAACCATCAAGGGGGTCATAGCTTATTGAATATGGGCCCATAGCATTGGCATGTGATGACATTATGCCATCAAGTTCTTCGGATGCCATATAGGAAACCAATCCTGTGTGGTCAAGCCGCTCCGTTATGATCTGGTTGGATAGCACATCCAGCGCAAGCTGTTTTTCACCGTATAAATTGCTTGTTCCGGCATAGCCCATCTCGCCGGTTTTTATTGCATGCGACACATATTTTGATGTTTCAGCGAGTTCCAAAATCAGTTGTTGTAATTTCATATTAGCGCCGGATTCCCTAAGATGTCTCATCAAATAAACTAATTTAGCCAACTTCCCTCCCTAATTATATTATTATATCCAGATTGCCTTTCTTTTTGCTCTTTTTTTGCTCCCCGGAGCTTTTTTCATTTCTAAATACCATTTCTTCAATTTCAGTTGTTTTTTCAGTTGTTGTAAGTTTCTTTTTTAGGTCTTTTTTAAGCATTTTACCGACAAGATCGGAAGCGATCTCCTGACCGGCATAACTCATCTGCTGTATTTTTTCCTGGCTGGATATGTTTTGAATCGTTATTTTAATATCTATAGGTGCTACCCCATTTTTACCTCATAAACTCTTGCATCCATTTCCATCCCGGATCCATTATCCCGTTGCTTCTACTTGTAATTTCCCTTTCACTGAATTTGCAGCCGCTATCTTTATTATCGTTACTGTCTAAAATTGCATACGGAACAGCATCATTCGTATGAGTTTTGATTTTGATAGGCGTAGCGTGGTCGGGTAGTACTGCAACTTTCCATTGCGGATAAGATTTAACCTCGTCCATAATAGGTGTAACTATTAAACGATCAAAATTTTCTATTGCTTTGATTTTTTGGTTAAGATCACCGGTATGGCCGGCTTCATCAGCAGCCTCATAATGAAAAAAAAGAAAATCGTCCTTTTTTAAGGAAGTTTTGGCTTTTTCAACTTTTCCCGTATAATTGGTATTAATGGTTCCAGTTGCACCTTTAATTCTCGGAGCATTTAGTCCGGCCAGTCTGCCTATACCTCTAATTAAATCAACAGCGCTAATAACTGTTCCGCCGACACCGAATCGTTTCTTAAAATTTTCCAGTTGAGGTTTTGTGCCGCCTCCCCATATCCATATATCCGTGGCTTTTGTGCTTTTATCTTCGCCTATTATGTTTTTAGCTTTTGCCATAATTTGCATAAGAAAATCGGAGCCGTCTCCTTTTGGTAAAAAAGGTTTGAAATGTTTGTCTGTAATATTGTGAGGAGGAACACAATTAACCAGTTTGCCGTTGTGCCACACTATGATATTTCTATAACTGACGCTGTGATGAATTTCTATATCGGGTTCGTCGAGTCTGTTATTTAATTTCTTTGCAAGTTTATCGGCGGCAATATCATCTATGTGTCCGGCTGAATAATCTTTCATTATTTCGTCATTTAGTTCTACAAAATTACATCGATATGCGGTATCTGTTGTTTTTAGCTGTATGCCGGATCCGGTTCCTGCAGCTTCTAAAGGGGCTCGGCCGGTATAAAATTGCCTCGTGTCATATCCGAATATCGTGAGATTGGCTACATCGGATCCGGGTTCAAAGCCATTTGCCACTGTTTGGATCATTCCAACTTTTCCATGTGATGCGATGCTGTCTAACATTGGAGTATTTGCGTACTGAAGCGGAGTTATGCCGCCTAACTCTTTGATAGGCAAATCAGCCATACCGTCGCCGAGAAATATTATATACTTCATTTTTATATCCTTAACCATTACATTCAAAGAAATTCTGCAACTTGTTGGTGCGCCCAGGAGGATTCGAACCTCTGGCCTCCAGTTCCGCAAACTGATGCTCTATCCAGCTGAGCTATGGGCGCAATTAAAACTATTCTATATTAAGAACCGATCAATTGCAAGTTTTTTCCGTATAGTAAACTTGACAAGCATTCTATTATAACTATATTAGCATATATGCGCGTAATAGGGAGGGTGCTATGGAAGATAAGTTATTGGCAAAAAAGGTGGATATATTAAAGGCCGTATCGCAGTCAACAAGAATAAGGATATTAAATTTACTAAGAAATGGTGAGAAATGTATTTGTAAAATGGTTCCAGTATTAGGGGAAGAACAGGTAAATATATCAAAGCATCTTGCTATCCTAAGGCATGCCGGACTTGTAGAGTTTAGAAAGGAAGGTGTTAGTTCATATTACAAGGTTTCCCATAAAGAGGTATTTAAGATTATAGAACTTGCCGACATTATCCTAAAAAAAGAATTGACTAAGGCAGATGAGATGATAAGGATGGGTATGCAAGATGAAAATCATGCTACGTGATATAACTATCATAGTAGTTGCTATGCTATTATCCTCTTCTGCATTGGCTTACGACACAAAGCCCTTAACACTAAATAACGCTATAAAAATAGCGTTAAAAAATAGTCCGATTATCAAATCTTCAGAGTTTGACTTGAGGGCATCCAAAGCTTCACTTGGAGCTGCAAAAGGTCTGAGATTTCCTAAGATTGATCTCAGGGCATCATATACGAGATTCAATCGGAGCACTCCTTATATAGCGGCTCAAAGCAAACGAATTCCCGGGTTATTCAGTAACCAGGTTTATTCTTGGAATTTATCTTCTGAAATACCGATTTACGAAGGTGGAAAATTGAGTGATCAAGTAAACATTGCTAAAATCCAAATGTCTGCGATGAGATTAAAGGTGAGATTTACCCGTAATGATCTTATCGCAAATGTTACAAACAGCTTCAATAAAATCCTTCAACTACAGCAGTTGAGAAAGGCACGGGCAGACTCGGTGAAATCCTTTCAGAATCAGCGAGATAATACCGGTATGCTTGTTAAAGTAGGAAGAGTTGCCAAAGTTGACCTTTTGCGTAGCAATGTTCTTCTGGCATCTGAAAAAGAAAAGCTTATCAATGCAGGAGAGGCTATCGAAAGGGCAAGAAATACGCTCGCTTTTTTTATGGATGTTGATAGAGGAACGATTGATAATATCAAAGGAATGCTAAACGGTTCGTCTGAAATAAACATAAGCGGCATAGAGACCCGAATAAATAAAAGGCCTGCCGTACTATATTTAATGCAGAAAGTAAGACAGGCAAAAAAGAGAGTATATCTTGCCAAAGATAGGAGATATCCGAAATTATCTTTAGTTGCCGGATATGGAAGCCGTGCAGGAAGCGGACTTGAAAATAATCGGGAACTGTGGCAGGCAGGCGTTGTTGCATCAATAAATATATTCAGCGGAGGAGTGATATCATCAGATATAATGAAGCAGAAGGCTTTATATAGAAAAGCCGAAGAGGTTTTGAGAGTTGAAAAATTAACCGATAAACTCGCTGCGTATAATGCCGTATCGCTATTTAATCAAGCAGCTTCAAAGCTTAATGTTGCTAAAACAGCTCTTAAACAAGCTGCAGAAAGTCTTAGAATAGAAAATCTAAAATACAAAACAGGTGCAGGCACAATTACAGATGTTCTCATGGCTCAATCCGCACTAAGTGATGCTCAGGCAAATGTTTTTCAAGCTCTTTTCGACAAAAGTGCTGCTGCAACCAATTTTAGGCTGGCAACAGGTACATTAAAGGGATTTAAAGGAGATGAACAGTGATTAAAAAAGTTATAACTATATTGGTGATAATTCTACTTGCTGTCGGAGCGGTGCTGGTTGTTAAACATAGAAAACAGGTCATATCGAAAACTCCGCATGATATGGCTTACCCGATACCGGTTACCGTGTATAAGGCAAAACATGGTGAACTTATAAAATTCGTGCATTATCTCGGTACGGTTAAACCTATAAATTATGCCGATATATCATCAAGGGTTCTATCTTCGATTTTGTCTGTAAATGTTAGAGAAGGCGATTATGTTAAAAAAGGGGAGCTGCTGATAAGTTTAGATGCATCATCGATAGATGAATTACTCTCATCAAGCAAGCTGCAGATAATGGCTCAAGAAGATGAACTCTTAGGAGCAAAAGGACGATATGAAGCCCAGAATGCAATCTATCAAAGAGATAAAATATTATTTAATGCAGGGGCAATTTCAAAGGAGAAATTTCAATTGTCAAAAGCTTCAAAAGATACTGCTAAATCTTCGCTTGAGAACTTAAAAGCGCGTATTTTATCACAAAAAAAATCGTATTCTTCACTAAAAGCTCGAAGAGATTATACTAAAATTTATTCTCCTATGAATGGAGTCATAGCAGCAAGGCTTGAAGAGCCTGGCGAGATGGCGGCACAGGGCAAAGTAATTCTTAAAATTGAAGGAACGCATGCTTTCAAGATCTTGGCAAAAATTCCTCAGAATGAAATCTCATCTATGAGAGCGGGTGAAAAGGCGGTCTTGAAAGACGGAAATAAAAAAATAAATGCTGCTATAGGAAGGATTTATCCCGCTGTTAGCGACAATACACTGGGAACTATTGAGATAGATACCAAAAATCGTCCGTTTAACATTCCATCCGGCGGTGTAGTCGATGTCGAAGTAAAGGTGTCGGATATGAAAGGAACGATTGTTCCGATAAATAGTATATTAGAAAATCCGTCAAGCAATTTTGTATTTGCTGTAAATGATGGAAGAATTAGAATTATTCCTATTAAAATAATAGGAATAAATGATCGCTTCGCAGCTATTAAGGGCATAAAATCCGGCCAAGAGGTTGTTGTCGGCTATGAAGGGCTGTTTTTAAGACTTCACAATGGGCAACGCGTGCATGGAAGCATAGAGAATAACAATGACAATAGTTGAAACATATCTTAAAAAGCCTTATTTAATCACATCTATTATATTTATTGCCGTTGTAATAGGGGTGATAGGTTACATTAGAATGCCGGTTAATCTATTTCCGGATACAAATTATCCCACAATTGCAATAATTACCTTTTATCCAGGTGCATCATCGGCTGATGTTGAAGACAAGGTGACAAAAATTATAGAACGAGAAGTAGGCACGATAGATAAGGTTAGACGGGTATCCTCATCTACAAAAGATGAGGTTTCGGCTGTTTCGGTAGAGTTCGGATATACAAAAGGACTTGAAGCGGCTGCAACCGATGTTGCCAATGCATTGAAAAAGATAACAGGCAGCCTGCCGAAAGGAATAAGGCAGCCTGAAATATTCAAAATAAGCACTGCAACTGCACCTGTTGTTACGCTTGCACTTACTCCGAAAAAGGGCTCCCAATATGATCTTACACGAATAAGACAGCTTGCGGATAACAATATAAAGGACGATTTGCTCAATATTCCTAATGTTGCCAACGTTGAAGTTTTCGGCGGCTATCAGCCGGAGCTGCTTGTCAGCGTTGATCCTAATCGGATGAACGGTTTTGGTATAAGTTTGCCGCAGCTGTTAACTGCGCTTTATTCGCAAAATGTTAATATTCCGGACGGTATGATAATAAGGAAAAATCATCAGTATCTGCTTAGAACATCAGGTGAGCTTAAAAACCTGAACGATGCCAAAAAAATCGTTGTCGGCAGAACAAAATCAGGGACAGTTTACCTTTCTGATATTGCCAAAATTATTCCGTCTTATCAGGAACGACAGTCGGCATATCATGGAAACGGTATTCCGGCTATAGCCGTCAATCTGCTTCGTTCTTATTCGGGAAACAGTTTTAATACTATACAGTCAATACGGAAGGCGCTTCCCTCTATAAAAAAGAAATACCCGGGCATTCGTTTTGATATAACAAATACGCAAGAAGATCTCATCGTCGAAAATAGCACAAATATGCTTTCTGCGCTGAAAGATGCGATATTAATGGTCGTTATTGTAATATTCCTTTTTCTTGCGGATACAAGGGCGAGTATTATCGCAGCAGTTTCCATACCCTTTACGTATCTTTTGACCTTTGCGATTATGTATCTTGCGGGGATGGAATTTGATATGGTAACACTCACAGCTATTGTCATTGCAGTTGGCATGCTGCTTGATGATGCTGTTGTGATTATTGAAAATATAGAAAGACACTACCGGATAGAAAGAGATAAGAAAAAAGCCGTATATGCCGGTACAAATGAAGTTATGCTTGCCGTATTCTCAGGTACATACGCAACGATAATGGTGCTCATCCCAATTATTTTTATCGGCGGATATGTGCAGAGAGTCTTAAGGCCGGTTTCAAGCACTCTCTCCATTGCCCTTATATCATCCTACATAGTTTCCATTACTGTTATTCCGTTGCTTTTCCCGTTTATAATGAAAACAACATCAAGCAAAAACAGATTTGAAAAAATAATCGGTCTTTTTGATCGATTTATCGTGTCGCCCTTAAGGGATTTTTTTGTTGGACTTCTTGGCAGTGCGCTTAAACATAGACTATTTTTTATTTTAGGAGCAATCGTTGTTTTCGGTTTAACAATGAAGCAGATGCCGCTTGTCGGCAAAGATCTTATGTCTCCTATGGATACAGGAATCGTAAAGGTTGGATTCACTACAAGTCCCAATGCATCGCTTAACAAAACAGAGGCGATTGCAAGCAAGATGGAAAAGATTATAAAAAATATGCACGGAGTATTGAGAATTTCTACCATGATTGGTTCTGAACCGGATGTAGTGAGCTTCGGCAGCGGTAGATCGCCCGAACAAGGTGCTATGACCATAGAGTTTGTAAATCGTTTTCATAGAAAAAAATCAATTTGGCAGATAGAAGGTTACCTTAGAAATAAATTTAGACAGATTAAAGGTGTTAGATATGTGAATGTGTTTGATTATGGGGCAACTCCGCTTTCCTCTATTGCAGCTCCGGTTGACATCATGATAAGCGGCCCGAATGCTAAAATTCTTGATAGAATCGGCAGCAGCATAGTCAAAAAAATGAAAAATGTGAAAGGGATTACAAGTGTATCAAGAAGCTGGACGTTAGATAAAATAGAGCTTTCATACAAGGTTAACATGGATAAAGCGGCACTTTATAAGATTTCGCCTACTGATATATCGCATCAGGCTGAAATTGCCATTAGAGGTGGTGTATCATCCGTGTTTATGGTGCCGGGAGAAAACGGATATTCTATCAGGGTGAAATTTCCTTCCGAATATAGAGATAATATATCAATAATAAAATCGATGTTAATCAGCACTCCGATGGGTATGGTTCCCTTAAGTTCATTGGGTAGTTTTAAGAGAATTAAAACACAAACCATAATAACAAGGCAGAATCTAAAGCCTACTCTTGATATTTATGGCTATAGGAGTAAAACTCCTATTAGCCAAATTCAAACTGCTATTGGCAAATTTTTAAAAAGCGTGGCGCTTCCTTCGGGATATTCCATCACAAATGAGGGAAGCACTAAACAGATGGCCGAATCTAACAAGCGAATTAAAGCGGCTCTTATAATTGGTCTTATGCTGCTTTATTTTGCGCTTGTACCGGCATTTAAGTCATATTTAAATCCTATATCTATTATGTCTGTCATACCTTTTGCGCTTGTTGGAGCCGTATGGGCTCTGCTTATTATGGGAAAGCATCAATCAATGCCTGCATCAATGGGAATGATTTTGCTCTCTGGAATAGTGGTTAAAAACTCAATATTGCTTATTGACTTCATAGAAGCGGCAAGGGCGGAAGGGCAGAGCATTCGGGAGGCAATAATAGGAAGCGTGAAAACAAGAACAAGACCGATTCTTATGACTGCAACTGGAACTATTGTAGGTATGCTGCCAATTGCTCTTGAGTGGGAAGTGGGTATAGAAAGATTATCGCCAATGGCAGTTGTTGCGGTAGGCGGATTATTGGTTTCTACATTTCTAACACTTATATATGTACCTATAATTTATAGCCTTTTTGATGATATGAAAAATAAAGTACGGGCGCTGGTTTATAAGCGTAAACTTGTTAAGAAAATTAATTAACCGTTGCGTTGGATTTGAGAAGAAAGTGTTGAATGAAAGAGAGACTGCCGCAGCCGATCCACTGCCTCGCAGTAACGGAGTTTCTGAGTCGTTGCAACCAACCTATTTTTGCATTGCGAGCAAAGCGAAGCAATCTACCCACTCTTCAACTGACCTCACAAAACAGGCGAATAAACAGAAGTGAAAATGCGTTAAAAAAACAACTGTTTGAGCAGTCTTGATTTTTTGGTTCTTTTTCATCAAGGAAAAAGAACATTTAAACAAAAGGTTTTTGATAATGTTTAATGTTGAGTGTTCAATGTTAAATGAACGGAAAAGAGAGATTGCTTCGGCAAAAGCCTCGCAGTGACAGAGGGGAATAGGATTTTATGGACTTAGGATATTGAAAGAGAAATTAATAGACTTGCTTTCTAAATCCGAATCTGATGCAAGCGTGATGCATAAGGTGATCTAATTTATAAATTTTTTATGGAGGATTATTATGAGAGAATTTGATGAAGAATTTGAGAATGCGGTAAGATTTCATGGGCATAAATGTCCTGCAATGCCGATAGGATTCAGGGCAGGAAAAATAGCTATGAGAATGCTTGGGGTACAAAGATCTAAAAACAAAGAGCTGACTATCTTGTCGGAAACAGGAAAAGGACATGCTGCAGGATGTTTTCTTGATGGAATTATGAGCGCTACAGGATGCACATACGGCAAAGCAAATATACAAAAACTTTATTATAATAAACTGGCTTTTACATTGACAGATGCAAAAACGAATAGATCTATAAGAGTTTCAGTTAATCCGGATTTTTTGGAAAAAGCACTTAACTCTCCGTTTGTTCAAAAGCGTAAAAATGGTATAGAGCCACAGGATATACCTGCAGAAATTGTTGATCCTCTCGTAAATAAGGTGCTTACTGTACAGGAAAAAGAGGTTTTTAGTATTGGTAAAATAAAAAAAGTAGCAGTAGAAAAGAAAAAAGGAATTTTCGATGCAAAAAGATGTGATAATTGCGGTGAGATAACTTTCGTTAATAAACTCAGACTTTCTTCCGATGGAAGGCTGTTGTGCATACCATGTTCGGCATATGGTGAGTAAGAGACTATAATGATCATAACAGTAGCGGCGTTCTCCGTTCTAATTCTATCGTTTATTTTTTCAATGCTTGGACTTGGCGGAGCTATGCTTTATATTCCCGTTTTCCATTGGCTTGGCCTTAATTTAAAATACGAGGCAATTCCAACCGGACTTTTGCTTAACGGAATAACAGCTCTTTCAGCGGCTATTGTGTATATTCGCTCAGGTATGGTAGATATCAAGGGTACTATTCCGCTTGTTATTTTTTCTTTTATCGGAGCTCCTATCGGTGCATATTTTACTAAAATGCTGCCTGTAAATTTATTGATTTTTTTATTTGCAGTTGCAATGATTTTTGCAGGTTTTAGAATGCTCTTCACAAATAATAAAATAGATGGAGGCCATGTAAGTCTGCCTAAAAATAGAAGACTCGCTATTATGAGTATAGGCGGGTTCATCATTGGAATGATTGCGGGTCTTCTCGGTGTCGGCGGCGGTTTTCTTTTTGTTCCTCTAATGCTTTCTATAGGTTATCCTATAAAAAGAGCCGCAGCTACTAGCTCGTTTGTCGTCGTGTTCTCATCGTTTTCGGGTTTTGCCGGCCATATAGCGGAAGGACATTGGAATTTTCAGCTAATGCTATTTACGGGAATCGCAGTAATTATCGGCTCACAAATCGGATCTCGCGTCATGAAAGATAAAATGAAACCAAAATGGATAAAAGGAATGTTTGCGGTTATACTATTAGCTGTTGCGGCAAAATTGCTTATTAAATTATCGCTGGGAATATAGAGGATGACCGATCGGTCAGCAAGCGACTTAGCGATTACTAAATATTTTCATCTCAGCTCTTTTGCTCCGGAGAATTGTTATTCACAAATTCCTTATTCTTTATCAGCGTTTCTATTCGGAACGGCAAATTTTTTCCTTATTTGTACGATTTCGGCTCAGTTGCATTGATTGGGTTCTATAATCCGGAGAGGTAAAATGTATTATTTTTATATGGCAACTGCATTAGCGATCTTTGTTTCTTTAATTATAGACCGACAGAAGACTCTCAAGGCTGTTAAAATAGCGCTTAAGAAATTTGTAAATATTTTGCCGGCTTTTATAACTATGCTCATTTTTGTTTCGGTTATTCTTTTCCTTGTTCCTGATAAAGATATTTTGAAATACCTTGGGAGTAATAATAAATTTGTTGGTGTAATTATAGCTTCCTTTTTTGGCTCAATAACATTGATGCCCGGCTTTATTGCGTTTCCGTTAAGCGGAATCCTATTGGCAAAGGGGGTTCCTTATATGGTTTTGTCGGCTTTTACAACAACTTTGATGATGGTAGGAGTCCTTACGTATCCTATAGAAAAAGAGTATTTTGGAACGAAGGTAACCATAATAAGAAATGTAATCAGTTTTTTTATTGCCCTTATTGCGGCTGTGATGACAGGTATTTTCTTTGGTGAAATATTTTAATGAAACGAAATAAAACCATAAAGATATCGGTTTTATCTATTTATATTGCCTTCGTGCTATTTTCTTTCATAATTGATTTTGACCCGGGAAAGCAGATAGGTATAAATTTCATCACTTTTTCTTTAAGCATGATTAAAATATTGCCGTGCGCCTTTATTTTGATAGGTCTTTTTGAGGTATGGGTGAAAAATGAAACTATTGAAAAGCATTTTGGAAAAACATCAGGTATTAGGGGCTATATATTGGCTGTTCTGCTTGCGAGCACTACAGTTGGAGGATTATACGTATCTTTTCCAGTTGCATACTCTTTGCACAACAAAGGGGCAAAACTTAGCGTTATTTTCACATATATTGGAGCTTCGGCAGTTTGCAGAATTCCCATGATAACATTTGAAATCTCTTTCATGGGCATGAAATTTACAACAATAAGATTGCTTGTCTCATTACCGCTGGTAATTATATCTTCAATTTTATTGGGTGGTTATTTGGAAAAAAGGAAATATGAAATGAAGAGAGAAAATTAATTTTCTTATTTAATACTTCTCTTGGGGGTTGTATTCCCCGCCGCTTGCGGCGTAAAATGTTTATGTGAGCGACTATATACATAAGAGTCATAACATAACGGTATTGATATATCATTTGGTATTTCCGGCCAAGTATAGGCGTGCGGTGTTCGATGATCATGCGGATGATGTGGTGAAAGAAGTCTGTCTGGATATTGAGAAACGATATCAGATGAAATTCCTGGAGATTGGTACAGATAAAGATCATACTCATTTCTTGGTGCAGTCTGTTACGACATATAGCCTGCATTCCCGTCCTTATTGTAACGAGGATGGGGGTTTGACTCCCAACTTTTCGTAAAGCCCCATCTGCCGGTTGGTCATTTCTCCGACATATGACTGATGACCCTGCTGCTCGAAACCTTCAATAATATCCAGCTCATCCAGTAACCCCTGCATCGTGGTGTTTTTGAACAGACCTGTACTCTGCATCTTTTTCTTGATATAGGACAGAACAATGAGGGCGAGAAACTCCACAAACAGCTTTCCATCCAAACTCTGTTCTGAGGACACCGCCAGTCTCCGAAGATTCAACCGCTCTTTCAGGTTTCCAAAAGCCTTTTCAACCAAGTCTTTATTGCGGTAAATCTCCAAAGCTTCAATGGGATTTTTGATATCGTTGCTTAGAAGAGCAAAATAGCCATAGTTCTTTTTTGTATCTGCAATAGCTTTTTCTTTTGCCACGACCCTGATGCCTCTTGCAGGAGTATGGATAACTTCAAAATAGGCGGCATACAATCTTTCATGATCCGGGTTTCTTTTTCCGCTTTCCAGTTCAATTTGCAGCTTGTGCAGCAATTTGTTGAGTGCCCTCTCACGCTCTAAAGCCCGTTCTGCCGAGTAGTACAAAAGGAGATACATTCTTTGGGTGCTTTTCAATGTATCTCCTTTATAGGGACGAGCCTGTAAATACTCCCATTTAATCGGCATGGCATAAGCGTATAAATCATACGCGGGACTGTAATGCTTCCAGCTTCTGAACCTGTCCCGTTCGGAATTAAGCCCTGTTTTTACAATCTTCAGTGATGACCTGGCGGCAATCAGAAATTTCAAATGGTTCTTATACAAAGCGTTAATGTTATCTGCGCTGTAAAATCCCCGGTCCATCACCAGTTTGATACGGTCAAGCTCCATAAAATGGATATCCGCCAACAGTTTTTTCAGGGTTTTAACATCAGGGATATGTCCGGCAATCTTCCGATAATAGAATGGAAGTTGAGAGGTCTGACCAAACAACATGGCAAGGTTGATCTGTTCCAGCGGTTCATGGTCCTTATTAAATCCATATCGTACTTGGTTCAGGCACTTGGAATAGCTGGATATCGAGGTTGTGTCGTATACCCAATACTCCCTTTCTGCCCTGCGCTTTCCCTGCAGGCGAAAGAAACGTTCCCTGGCTTCCTCCGTGATGGAAGCAAACACCTCACTGCTTCTTTGAGATGGGATTGTCTTTTCGTATGGATGTTTATGAATTGCCGACCATCTGGGGAAACGGCTCAGTGGGTTTTTGTCCTCAAGAATAAGATAATAAGCAATAGACAGAAGCTGTTTGTATTGTTTGGGAAAGCATTTTTTCAAGTCATTCGCCACGCCCAGGGTCTCCACAATTTTATCAAACAGGTAGGTTGCACCATAAAAGTTGCGGGATATCCGGGTGATGGGAACCGGCCCCCTCCCTGTCTTTTCTTTTGAAGTGTTCGGTATTCTTTTCCGTGTCGGAACAATCTTTTTTGTTCCAGGATCTACTTTACCAATGCATTTTCGTTTTGCCCGAGACTGCTTTTTCTCTTTGTCCCAAAAGGATATTGATTCATAGGCATATGTCACGCCTGTTTTTTTGTTTGCCTGGTATACGATTGCTGCCATTTTGCCTCCCTTATACATCGTTACAACATTATGCATTGTAACGATGGAAAATGCAAGAAAAATCCTGGCTAATTGACAAGTATTATTACCCC
>CAZAPZ010000033.1:0-15568 GCA_964487285.1 uncultured Campylobacterales bacterium
CTCAAAACCTCTACCGGAAGAAGAATTTGAAAGATTGCTGGCAATGGGAACGATTGGATTTAAAAAGAAAGGAACCGGCTCAAAAACATCTTGACTATCTGCAGACTTGACTGTCTGCCGGTTTTTCTTTTTTTGATCTCACCCCAAATTTTGTGTAAATATTGAAATCCGGTAGTATGGAGAATGAAGAAACAACAATTAGCGGCATAGACCTGCCTGCCGTGAATATTTATCGGAGCGGTATGATTTATCCATGCATAACATTTGATAATATCTCAGACTATAATCCTTTTATTCTAATGTTTGTTCTGTATAATATTTGCTAATATTACAATTTTAGGAGAGAAAATGAGTACACTTACATTTGGGCATAGCCCTGATTCCGATGATGCTTTTATGTATTATCCGCTTGATATACCCGAGAAAATTGATACGGAGGGAGTGCATTTTAGGCAAATTTTAGATGATATAGAAACACTTAATAATGCGGCAATGAAAGAGAAATACGATGCTACGGCTATAAGCGTGGCTGGTTATCCCGATATTGCCGACAACTACGCTATTATGGCAAGCGGAGCAAGTATGGGGGAAGGATACGGCCCTATTGTGGTGGCAAGAGAAAATATGTCGTTTGACGAACTTTCAAAATCGGTCATCGCAATTCCCGGTATTTATACGACAAGTTTTCTCGAACTTGAGCTGATTCTTGGAAAATTCAGCTATAAAGTCATTGATTTTGACAAAATTATAGATGCGGTTAAGAATAATGAAGTGGATGCCGGTTTAATTATACACGAGGGTCAGCTTACATTTAAGGAAGATGGGCTTTTCAATGTGTGCGATATTTATGCCTGGTGGCAAAAAAAAACAGGTGGACTCCCTTTGCCGCTTGGAGTTGATGCCGTTAAAAGATCTCTCGGAAAGGAAAAAATGGAAAAAATAGCACGCATACACAAAAGGGCAATTCAATATTCGCTTGACAATAGAGATGAAGCTCTCTTATATGCGGCTCGTTTCGCAAGAGGACTAAAAAAAGACAATATGAATAAATTTGTAGGCATGTATGTCAATCAAAGGACTGTCGATATTGGAGCAGACGGACTGAAAGCCTGCCAGATACTGCTTGATGAATCATATAAAAAAGGATTGACAAAAAAAGCCGTTAAGATTGATCTGGTGTATTCGCCTATTTCATAATAGCCGGTAAAAATGTTGTCAGAGGTGAAAAAAAGCTTATGGCCATAAGGTCGCAAATCATAACTATGAGAAACGGAACTGCAGCTCTCGAAATCTGAAGCATACTGCTTTCTGCAATAGGAGCTGACACTATGAGATTGATGCCAAGCGGCGGTGTCAGCATCCCTATTGAAAGGTTGGTAACAACAATAACACCAACCGTTAGGGGATCTATGCCGGTAGATAACAATATCGGCGTAACAATCGGGGTAAATAATATTATAGACGCTGCTGTTTCGACGAAAGTTCCCATTATCAGTAAAAATAGATTTATTATCAAAATTATCATTATTTTCCCCGTTGCAATTGAACTGATAAAATTATAAATCAGATGCGGTATATTATTTATTGAAAGATACCATGAAAATACAGTCGCAAACGATATGATAAGAAGGATAACGGAACTCATAATTGCACCTGACTTTGCTGCATGAAATGTTAATTTCCACGTCAGCTGTTTGTAAACGAATTTGCCTACAACAAAAGAATAGGCAACTGCAACGGCTGCAGATTCAGTTGCAGTAAATATTCCGGCTAATATTCCTCCTATTACGATCACAGGTGCCCCTATGGCGAGAATTGATTCTTTGAAGCTTTTTGCAGCTTGCCCAAAACTAAATCTTTTTTTACTATGCGCAGAATTGTTTGGCGAGATAAATGCCGCAGTTATAGCAAGCGATATACCAATTAGAACACCCGGCACAATACCTGCTATAAACAGTTTTCCGACGGAGACTCCAGTTATAAATCCATATATAATCATTGGAATACTCGGGGGTATAATAACTCCCATTGAGCCCGCCGAAGCTACCGTTGCTGCTGCCAACGGAGCCGGATAACCGTTCTTTTTCATAGCAGGTATCATAATTAAGCCTATTGCAGCTGTATCGGCTGCTGCAGATCCTGATATACCTGCAAAAAGCATGCTTGATAGAATAGCGGTGATTGCGATACCTCCGGGGAGAGATCCGACTATACTTTCCGCAAACTCTACAATTTTTTGAGATAATCCTCCGCTGTTCATTAGTTCTCCTGCAAACATAAAAAGTGGAATTGCAAGAAGTACATAAGAATTTATTCCCTCAAACATCCTCTGAGCAATCATAACAAGCGGCATTGAATGTATTAAAAAAGCTGCCAAAGTTGCGATTCCTATTGCAAAAGCTATCGGGAATCCGAAGATAATGAGCAAAGCAAGTATTGAAACTAAAATCGTCATTTACGGCTTTTCTTTATGAGTAAGGTTAGTCATTAGATCTGCTGCGATATGAATAATCCATATTATCGCAGTTATAGGCAGCGCTGAGAATGGAATACTGTACGGAATATTCAAAGTCGCTGTTCTTTCAGACGAGTAGAGTTGAACAAGCGTAATACTTTTTGATAAAATAACAACCCAAATACCCATAATCGCCAAAAGAATAATGATCTCTTTAAATTTATTTGTCTTTGCTGAAATATGAGTGCTTATCAGATCAATGCCAACATGAGCGCCTTTCTTATATGCGACTGTCGATCCAAGAAAGGCAAGCCAAGTTAGGAGATATCTTGACACCTCGCTTGACCAATATATTGAATTATTCAAGACATATCTAAAAAATACACTTGTAACAAGAAGAAGTGAGATTGCTATCATAAGAGTAACAACAATAAGCAATACCCATTTATTTACTACATCGCTTGTCCTTCGCAGCAAAGCCGATATGTTTTTCATTACATCTGCCGCTGCATATTTTAACATGGCAACCTCAACTTTTATACAAAACCGTACATACGAAGTCCAATGTCAAGATACCGCATAGATTGTCTTACTAAATATTTACGCTGATTACACTGTCTTTATATAGTAAAAGGCAAGTAATTTATTTTGACGCAAGAATCATATCAAGATATTTTTTTGCATCACCGCTAAAGTGGGATTTTAATTTTTGAACTTTTATCTTAAAGGAGTTGATATCTGGATGCATGTCTATAATCATTCCATGCTTTTTTAGCTCGGACAAAAAGAATTTTACTTTGTCTCTATTTAATTTTCTTTCATATATAGATGCATCTTTTGCAGCGCTATAAAGCAGCTTTTGATATTTGGCAGGTAATTTGTCATAGAATGATTTACTGCCCACAAATACGAGAGCCGAATATACGTGATGCGTCAACGAAAGGTATTTCTGAACCTCATAAAGTTTGTATTGATAAATAACCGCAAGTGGGTTCTCCTCGCCGTCTATGACATGTTGGGATAGCTGTGTATATATCGGCCACGGCATAGGCGTAGGATTTGCTCCGATTGCTCTCCATATACTAATCTGAAACTGGCTATTCATAACCCTGATTTTCAAACCTTTCACATCTGCAGCGGTATGAACAGGTCTTACCGAATTGGTGAGGTTTCTAAAACCATTTTCCAAAAAATGAAAACCTATTAAATCGGCTTTTTTAAATTGAGATAGAATAGCCTGACCTATTTTACCGTCAAGTATTCTATCGACATCTTTATAATTTTTAAAGATAAATGGGAATTCTATAGCTTTTATAGCAGGCACAAATTTGTCAATAGGCCCTGCTGTAATAACACCTGCCTGAAGAACTCCAAGTTGAAGCTGCTGCAGTATGCTAGTCTCGTCTCCTACGGAGCCGGAATGATGAATGATAACCGATATTGCACCGCCACTCTTTTTCTCAACTATCTGCTTAAATCTTGCTGCAGCTTTATAGTGAAATGTTTTCGTGGTTGTCACAATTCCAAGATTGATAATATACTTTGCAGCATAGGATTGAGCCGAAAACCCAATACCTACAATCACAACAAATAAAACTATAAAAAATTTCCTCATATAAATCCCCCTAAATTTTTTTCTTAACAAATTATATTCTATCTATGGTATATATAAATTCAAGATAGATTCAATGAGATACTTTGTCAAATAAGCTTTCCGAACCGCTAAGCATGTCTTTTATAAAATCAAAAACGGAATCATCGCCTGTTTCAAAAAAAAACAGGTTTTCCTCTTTTTTTAGCCATGTCATCTGACGCTTTGAATAGCTGAGCGTTTCGGCAATAGTATCGTTTACTGCATCTTCAAGAGAAATATGTCCGTCTATCACAGCAGACGCCTGTTTATATCCAATAGATTTCAACGGTTTAATATCTCGACCAAAAGAGTTGATGATTGAGCGTGTTTCTTCTACAAGTCCCGATGAGAACATCTGCTTGGTACGCTCATTAATCTCACCGGATTGCTCCTTGCTGCGTAAAATGGCAATTTTAAGCGGTATAAATTCAGGTTCTGTAATCTTTTTGAAACTTCTTATCGAAATTCCGGTAGCGAGATATACGCATAGCGCTTTTTCCAATCTATACTTATCCCGCATATCAATTTCCAGCGCTCTCTTGGGATCGCATAGCTCAACAAAGGCATAGAGTTTGTCAAGCCTGCCTCTGTAAGCCTGCAAAACATATTCTGATATCCAGCAAGGCAACCCAATTTTTTTATCGCTTCCATAAAGCAGTTCTTTTATGTAAAAATTTGTTCCGCCAACAATAATCGGCAGTTTCCCTCTTGATGCTATCTCTTTTATTTTAAGCCTGCCATCTTGTACAAAATCAACGGCCGAATATGCCTGATCGGGATCTTTGATGTCTATAAGATGATGCGCAACGATCCTTTTTTCTTTCGGAATTTTTGCACTTCCTATATCAAAACGCCTATATACCTGCACAGAATCAGCAGATATTATTTCCCCGTTAAATCGACTTGCAATTTTAATAGCCAAATCGCTCTTTCCAGATGCCGTTTGACCTAAAACGATGATAACTATCGGTTTAGATTTCATACGGTTTTGCACCTAAGAATGTATTCTTCCCAAAAACTTGCCATTTTAAGCGGTTTAGTAATATGGCTTTTGATAATATTATACGCTGTTTTTACAATTCTTAACTCCATATCCGATGAAAATTTTACAGTTTGAAGACTCTTTATATCGATTGTTTCAAGATAAAACATAGGCTTTAGAATACACGACCCAATCGCTTCTCCGCCGCTGGCGCATAAAAGATGAAAAAATACTCCACCTTGATACACCGCATCATTTCCAATTTCTTTGCCGCATTTCTGACATTTGTTATCAGGAAAAAGTCCACTGTAATGCAAAGTTTTTATAAAAAAATATGCAAACAATATCGGCTTTGTTTTGCTTGTAATACACTGCAGGAACTCTCTCAAAAAAAGCCAGAATTGGGGCGAAGGATCACCCTTCTTAAAAAAATAGCTTACAATTTCAGAAACAAAAAACGAGAGGTTAAGCATAGTAAAATCAGTGTGAATGGCTCTTAGCGGATTTATGATGACGGCCTCTTTTGCCACCACCGCTTCTCTACCGTCTTTTGAATCAACCCAAAATTTAGATTCTGTTATAGGTTCAACCGATTCGCCAAATCTGCTTTTTAATCGGCTGGCGCCTCTTGCAATGCAAGTTACTCTGCCATGTTTATAACTAAACAGATCCAAAAGTCTGTCAACCTCACCAAGCTTAATCGAATTAAGAGTGATTACATGAAGAATATGAATAGTCAACTTGATAAATTTACAGCATTAAACACAGCTCTTGCTTTTATATGATTTTTCACATTGTGCACTCTTATAATATCCGCTCCATGCTCAACAGCCATAAAATTCGCTATCAGAGTTTGAGCTTCTCTATCATCGACATCATCTCCTGTCAATGTCCCCAAAAAGCTTTTTCTTGATAAACCGATCAAAATAGGAAAGCTAAGCTGTTTAAAATTTTCAAGATTATTTATTATTGCAAGATTGTCTTTTATTCTTTTTCCAAAACCTATACCGGGGTCAATGATGATTTTATCCCGCTTAACGCCTTTTCCGATTAAATAATCTGATCTCGCTCTCAAAAAATCTGTGATCTCCTCAACGCAGTCATCGTAATATGGCTTCTCCTGCATATTTTCAGGAATACCTTTCATGTGCATTATGATAATGGGCAAGTCGTACCTAATCGATAGATCCGCCATCTTGTCGTCACTTACAGCACTGATATCATTTATTATATTAGCTCCGGCTTTTATTGCTGCCTCAGCAACATCATGTATTTTTGCATCTATTGAGATTGGTAAAGAAGAAAATTTTCTTATCGCACCGATTACGGGAACAACTCGCCTGATCTGTTCATCTATTAAAACAGCCGATGATCCGGGGCGTGTAGATTCCCCTCCAACATCAATAATGTCGGCTCCATCGTCAATCATTTGCTTCGCGTGACTTATGGCATCGTCAATATTAAAAAACTTGCCTTCATCTGAAAATGAATCAGGGGTAACGTTAAGAATACCCATCACTAAGGGTCTTTTTCTTTTTATGCCTATGATAGGTGATGATGATTGTCTATCCGAATTATTGAATTTTTTTATAGACAGGGCAATGTTCCTTATGATGGATGTCTGTTTTTTTGCGTTTTCTGCAAAATAAGTAAACTGTTTAACCGTTCCAAAAAGGAGCACATCGGATTTATCCACGCTGCAGTCAATAACTCCTTTCGCACATGCAGCATCCGCACCGGCAGATAACATTCCCTGTTTGATTATATTTGCATCTCTGCTCTTTACATTTTTGATGAGTATAGCGTATGTTCTTGCTTTAGGCGCCATGATATCAACCGATTTCGGATCAGCACCAATCAAACTTATCATGCGCCTCACTTTTTCGCTGCTATTTACATCAAAAAATCGCATTTATGCAATTTTCACAAGTTTATCAATTTGGATATTTGTGAGTGTTTCTTTTTCGTTTAATGCTTTAGAAAGCTGCTGCAAAATCGTTTTATTATCAGCGAGCAGCTTTTTTGCCTTTGTATAACATCCTGCAATCAGCTGTTTTACTTCATTATCTACCTGTTCGGCTGTTTTATCGCTTACGCTCTTCCTTTGCATTATATCCTGCCCTAAAAAGGGAGCACTCTCATCGTCGTCTGAGTATTGAATCGGCCCGAGCTTACTCATACCCCATTGCGTAACCATCTTTGTAGCCAATTTTGTTGCCTGGCTTATGTCATTTGATGCGCCTGTAGTAATTGGATGACCGGTTACATCCTCAGCAGCTCTCCCTCCGAGAAGCACAATTAATCTATTTGTAAGATAATTAATATCGTAAGAATGCCTATCACTTTCAGGAATCTGCTGCGTTAGTCCAAGAGCCATACCTCTTGGTATGATTGTAACTTTATAAACAGGATCGCTGTCGGGAAGAAGCTTTGCTATAAGTGTATGGCCTGATTCATGAATTGCAGTGAGCTCTTTTTCTTTTGCGCTAAGCACCATGCTTTTTCGTTCCGGACCCATCATCACTCTTTCCTTTGCAAATTCAAAATCTTCCATCTGAATACTATTTTTTTTCTGAACAGACGCTCGAAGGGCAGCCTCATTGACAAGATTCTCAAGATCCGCACCCGAAAATCCTGGCGTCCCTCTTGCAATAATTTCAAGATCTATGTCACCTGCAACCTTTTTACCTCGTGAATGAACATTCAATATCTCTTTCCTTCCCTTAATATCAGGCAGTCCAACAACAATTTTTCTATCAAATCTTCCATGCCGCAGCAGCGCAGAATCAAGAACATCCGGTCTATTGGTTGCGGCAATTACAATAATGCCTTCATTTTTTGTAAAGCCGTCCATTTCAACTAAAACTTGATTGAGCGTTTGCTCCCTCTCATCACTTCCTCCGCCAATTCCCGTTCCTCTTCTTCTTCCAACTGCATCAATTTCATCAATAAAGATTATACAAGGCGAGCTTTTTTTAGCTTTATTGAATAGATCTCTTACGCGTGATGCTCCAATACCAACAAACATTTCTACAAACTCAGAACCAGAAACCGAGAAGAACGGAACTTTAGCTTCACCTGCCACAGCTTTTGCCAACAATGTCTTGCCTGTACCTGGCTCACCTACAATTAGAACGCCCTTAGGTATTCTACCTCCAAGTTTACTGAAACTTGCCGGATCTTTGAGAAATTCTATTATCTCTTTGAGATCATCCTTTGCTTCTTCAACGCCTGCCACATCCTCAAATGTAAACTTATTATTAACACCGGTTATTATGCGAGCATGAGATTGCCCGAATGAAAACAGATTACCGGATCCTCCCATCCCTCCGCCTTTCGACTTTTTGATGAGAAAAACAAAGAAAGCTGCAAAAAGCAAAAATGGCAAAAGCGTAATTAAAAGAGAATAGTACCATTGGGATTCCTGATCGGATTTTAGTTTTATCTGAACATCTTTACCTGAAAGTTTTTTCACTATTGAGTCGGGTGAAGTAATAATGCTGCTAAATCTTACATTTTGCTTTGTAATACCATCAATATTTATCCCGTTAATAGTTACACTTTTAAGCTGATCTCCATTTATCAAACTAATCAATCTGCTATATGATATCTCGGTAGTTTTATAATCTTTGCTCCCAAAAGCATTGAATAAAAAAATAATGACGACCGCTACAGCCAACCAGACTGCAATATTTCGTGTCATAGATTTCATCTATTTTAACCCCTTACTGTTTTTTTTATTTTCAAATCAACCTGTACGTTATTTCATGCTATCTCTATTTATTCGTAGTTTCTAAATAGAGATTTTACGGTATGCATTAGAAATAGTCTCATAATATATATTAGCGACTTTTGTAGTTTTTTCAATAAAAAATTGCTCACTGCTTCGCTTGAAAGTTTAATACTTTTGACCATTATTCTGCCTAATAAAGCAAAACAGATATTCCGTTTTGCTTCAAGACACCAAAATTTTCGATACCCTTACGCCTTTTGGACCTATATATTCACCTCGCTTTGTAATATTAGATGAAAATTTAGCATTTTTGAAACATTCGGGGATCGACCCTGTTATTGAGCCGCCTCTTATAGGGTAACTTTTATTACCATCCACAAAATAGCCCGTTCTTATTTCACTTGAGAATTCACCTGTTATAAGATTAGGTTCAAAAGTCGAGAAACGCATAAGTTCCAAAAATTTACCGCTATAAAGAGATGATAACGTTTCTTTCCCGGCCTTAATGCGAATGTTTCGTATATTTCCTATGGGATTGATAGAAAGAAAATCAGAATATCGCTTTGATGCAGCTATTCTCTCAAATATTCCGTCTTTTATTATCATTCGGTTTTTTAACGCCAAACCGTTTTCATCAAACGGCGATGTTCTGTTCAAACCTTCTTCAAGAGGTAAGGATTCAATAGTAAGCTTATCGCCCCCTGCCTTAACAACCTCTTCGCCCTTCTTGAAATGAGACCATTTTTCAAACCGGCTTTTGCCTCCTGCATTTGCAACAAAATAGTTAAACAAATTGTCAAGAGCATCACCCATAAAAAGAACATCAAATTCACCTTTCGGAGGAGCAACTGCATCTGCCGATTGAATAGCAAAAACAGCATAATCGGGAATTATAAGCGATAGATTCATACTGCGTAGAAACGGTCTGTTTATTGTTATTTCAACATCGTTCGGCCTTCCATTATCGGAAACAAGATTGACAAGAGCTTTAAAATCAGATGTTTTCTTTGAAGCTTTTACACCCCAACTGTTTATAGTCTCAATCGTTTTTGCAGTTGAAAACAATTCAGCTGAACCAAGTGTGAGATAATTTTGAAACGGAGCAAAACTTAACTCAATATCACTCGATAGTTTATCAAGCGAGCTGACTTTCAAGCAATTTTCATCAAACAGTTTGATATTTTCATACTCTGCCGCTTCAGGCAGACTCCAGCGAGGACTGACAGAGGCGTTAAGCCTGTCTTCAGCTTCTTTTATAACTGCTTTCGGTTCATCTCCTCTGCTGATAAAAAATTTGGATTGATGCGTTTTGTCATTATCATGCAAAAGAAGCAGGCCTTCGTAGTTTGTATATTCAACAAAACGCTCAGTCTCAATCCTTCCGGCGCTCATATATCTTTCTATGCGTGAAACGGTAGTTTTCGTAACCTGCCATTCGTTCACGCCTTTTATGATGTCAGTAATCTTTTTCATTTTAAATTTCCCTGCAAAACAATATACTCATGAAATTTTAGCTTTCAATTTCAGATACGGACCGCCGTCTGTCACTTTCACAATCTCCTTCTCTCCTTTACCGCAATAGCCCAAGCCATCTATCCGTATTAAGTCCGATACCATGGAAACAGATTTTAACAGATCAGGAACAAATCCTGTAACCATTACGGGTGAAAATAGTTTACCTGTCAGTTTGCCATCTTTTATCTCTTTTGCGGCTAAGCCTTCAAGTTGAATACCCCACCCTTTCGGATCTTCCATGCCGTTTGTAGGAAACATAAGCATAAATCCATCGTCAACAGATGAAATCATATCATCTATCCTGCTTTCTCCTTTGTCAAAATATGTGTTTGTCATCCTTGCATAAGCCTTGTGAAATAGATTCTCTCGCCTGCCGTTTGCAGTTCGTAAAATATCATTATGAAGATATGCATCAAGATTGGTGAGAGCTTTCACTAAGATGCCATTATCGATAATTTTTGAAGGAGAAGCCACTTCCCCTTCATCATCAAATAAAAAACTTGCCGCAGCAGAAGGAAATGACGGCGAATCATAGAGATTGACCAAAGGTGATGCAACCTGTTTTCCAAGATATCTATGCGCTGCAGATCTATCTTTCTCAAAAAGATCAGCTTCGGTTCCATGCCCAAATGCTTCGTGAGCAAATATACCTGAGAATTCAGGAGAAAACAAGGTATTATATACTCCCGGCTTCATTCTTTCTGCATCAAGTAGTCGTTCACCGTCTGCGATCCGTTCTTTATACTCAAACTTCTCTATAACCTCCAATCCACCCTGCTCTTCTATCCCACCGAAAATCATCTTCTGTTTACCTTTGTCATAAAAGATTGCGCTAAAAATAACTCCGGTTCTTGGGATTTTCTGAAGCAAGTTTTTTTTTGCAGATATAAACTGACCGGTTAGTTCATTGTGAGTGATAATAACCTTTAAAAATACTATTTTGCTGCTGCTCTTCTTTATCTTTTGCCATATATTATGGGCTAACAGAATTCTTTCTGCCGCAGGAGTTTCAAAAAAATTTTGCTTTTGAGGAATGGTTAATTCAAGATCGGTTTCTTTTTCATCAATTTCGCCTCCGGCATTATTCAACCGTCCCCAATCAAACGACTTCAAATATTCTAAATTATCAGAGGATACCTCAACAATTCTATCTCCACTATGAACAGCAGCTATTACGCCGTCTATTGTTTGAACCGGTACAATATCCGACTCGTTGTCACTTACAACTATATTTTGTCCGCTCCGCTTCTCTTTCAGAATATACCAATACCCGAAGCGTGACAGCTTTTTTTCAAGTTCCTTCATCCGGTTTCCCCTTATCAATAATTAATTGAGCAATGCTATCTTCTGTTTTATAACTTAAGTTACACTTTATACATATTAACTTATCACCTTTAATATATAAATCGCCTTTACATTTAGGACAAGCTAAAATATCCAATATTTCCTTTATTGATAAAGATATTGAGTTAATAGAGGAGCCTCCTTAAAATAAAAAAAATTTTGTAATGTGTATGACAAAGAATCGTCATCCAACCGACGGTTTGCTTATTTGTAAACAATTCACAACACTTCTTTGTCAATTTCTGTCTCTGCAAGGCTTTGCCGATCCCAAATATTGAGATTGCCTGCACTTCGCTTGCAATGATAAAATAGACTTTCTGTTCTCATCACTGAGGATTGTATTAGATGCGTAAGGTTGGTTATTAGTACACAAATTATGACGAACCGTTCAAAAACTCGTGAAACTGCTCCAGCCGCCTAACCGATTCATCTTTACCCAGCACCATAAGCATTTCATAAACTCCCGGGCTGACAGTTTTCCCTGTGAGTGCTATTCTAATCGGTTGAGCTATCTTAATGAGCTTAAGCTGATATTTTTCAACTATACCGTTAACTATATTTTTCAAATTTTCTTCGTTCCATTCCGTCTTCTGCATCAGCATAATTATATCAGAAATAGTATTAAGCTTATCTTTGCAATATTTTTTCAAACCTTTCTCATCATACATATTCGGAGCTTCAAAATAAAACAGCATCTGACTTGCCATCTCTTTGAGTGTTTTTGCCCTCGGTTGAACAGTTTTAACCATCTCCACAAACTTTTCATCGCTTGCAATCGGTTTTCCTATAAGTTTATTTATAAACGGCTCTACCTCTTTTGCAAGAGTTTCCGGCTTTCTGTTTCTGATATAAACACTGTTTAACCATAGGAGTTTTTCAGAATCAAATATTGCAGCAGATTTTCCAACATGCGATATGTCAAAATATAGTATCATCTCATCAACGCTAAAAATTTCTTTATCCTCATAGGCAAATCCCAATCTCACAATATAATTTAAGAGTGCATCCGGCAAGTATCCTTCATCTTTATAAACGCTGACGGATGTGGCTCCATGTCGCTTTGAAAATTTCTTTTTATCAGACCCAAGAATCATCGGAACATGCGCATACCGAGGAAGAGTCAGCCCAAGTGCTTTATACAGCAGAATTTGTTTAGGTGTATTAGATATATGGTCATTCCCGCGAATAATGTCAGTTATATCCATCAAAGCATCGTCCACAACGCAGGCGAGATTATACATGGGCATTCCGTTTGACCTTACAATAATAAAATCGTCAAGCTCAGTTAGTTTTACAGAAATATTACCATGAATCATATCGTTAAATTCAACGGCATCAAGCTCATTTGGAAGTTTAAACCGCACAGTATAGCTTTCATTTTTATCGTCTATAGTCCTTTTCGCAGTTCTGCAGAATCCATCGTAATGAGGCCTATCGCTGGAGGCAATCTGATCTTCTCTAAGCTGCTTTAAACGCTCTTTAGTACAATAGCATTTGTATGCCTTGCCTTCGCTTAAAAGTTTATCTGCATACTTTTTATATATATCAACTCTCTGCGATTGAAAATAAGGTCCTTCATCAAAATTTAAACCAACCCATCTGCATACCTCTATAATCATATCGCTAAACCGTTTTTCCGACCGTTCACTATCCGTATCTTCTATTCTCAACACAATCTTTCCATCGCTATGTTTTGTATATAGATAGTTAAACAGTGCGGTTCTCAGACCGCCAATATGCAAAAATCCCGTTGGACTCGGAGGAAATCTGGTAATTATACTCATTTTGCGGTCTTATTATGTTTGGGGATAATCAAAAGAATAACAGGCTTGCTTCCTGAAAACAGCTCGCTATTTTTTGTATCAATATGATAAATAAGTTTTTTACCTTGTCCTCGATCTATACCGTTTCCAAATATAACAGGACTGCCGAACAAAGTTAAAGTCTGATCACTTTTCAGATAGATAGCTTTTTCCGATGATGCAACAAATGTTTTCTTGCCCTTGTTATTAATATGAACCGATCCTGTTGCCACTGCCTTTATAATGCCTCCGTCTTTATCTCTATAAACCGTCAATTTGTCGGATGTTATCGTTAGATTTCCCCGCGTCAAAACAACATTTTTAGTAAAAATAGCCGTATTGGTATTTTGATTAAATGTTGCTTTCACCGATTTTATAGTAATAGGCAAATTCTTTGGCATGTCAGCTGCATATACATTGGACAGCATCAGCATTAAAATTATCAGAAATCGCATTTTCTTTGTATAATCGTTTTCATCTTTCTTAGTGCAATCGCTCTATGGCTTATGAACCTCTTTTTATATGATAGATCGGCAAAACTAACATTATAGCCTATGGGTATAAAAAGAGGATCATATCCAAAACCGTATATTCCTTTTGTCTCATAAGCTATGACTCCTGCAACTTTGCCAATACTTTGATAGATAGCCCCATTAACAATAAGAACCATTACGCAGACAAACTGAGCCCTCCTGTCATCTATGCCTTGCAGCATCGAAAGCATCTTTTTATTATTGGAAGTATAAGTTGCTTTCGGACCATCAAATCTCGCCGAATAGACACCGGGCATTCCATTCAAAGATCTAACCTCAAGTCCTGAGTCGTCGGCAAGCGTAGGCAAACCGCACCTCTTGTATAAATTTACAGCCTTGATTATTGCATTCTCTTTATAACTTGTTCCAGTTTCATCGGGAATATCGCCTCCCAGCTCTTCTGCTGAGATAACTTTTATAGAAAGATCGCCGACCAATTGCTTTATCTCAAAAAGTTTGCCTTTGTTGTGAGTGGCAACGGCGAGTTTATCCAAACTTTTTTTCCCAATCACTTAGAAATTTTGAAAGTCCGGTATCAGTCAGAGGATGATTAAATAGCTTATCAATGACAATAGGAGGAATGGTGGCAATATCAGCTCCGGCAAGAGCAGCTTCAATCACATGGGATGAATGCCTGACACTTGCAACAATAATTTCCGTTTCGTACCTATAGTTCTCAAAAATAGCCTTTATCTGCTCAATAAGTTCCATGCCGTTGTGCCCGACATCATCAAGTCTGCCCACAAACGGGCTCACAAACGATGCGCCTACTTTTGCGGCAAGCAGTGCTTGAGCAGGCGAAAAAACCAGCGTCACATTAGTTTTAATTCCTTTATCGGAAAGAACATTAACCGCTTTAATGCCATTTCTTGTCATAGGAATCTTGACCACTATATTCTTATCTATAGCTGAAAGTTCTTCTGCTTCGCCTATCATTCCGGTTGTATCGGCAGAAATAACCTCAGCGCTTATAGGTCCATCTACAAACGATGCAATCTCTTTTATCACTGTTCTAAAATCCCTTCCTTCTTTGGAAATAAGAGACGGGTTCGTTGTAACTCCATCAATAATACCTATATCGTAGTAGTCTCTTATGGCATCCACATCTGCTGTATCAATAAAAAATTTCATTGTTTTTCCTCTAAATATTTTTTTTCACATGTATCGGAACAAAAGTAGTGAGTTTCATTCCAATCCGTATGTTTTTTTGCATCTTCCTCTGGTAAATATATACTGCATTGTTCGCATTTAACAAGCTTATTATCTTCGGTTTTATTATGTTTTATAGATTTCTTAAGATATGCCCAAAAAATAACAAACAAAATAAAAAGTATTAAGTACTTCATAACGGCTATAATAAATAAAGCATCCTATTTGTCAATAACTTTGCTTAAGAGAAAAAACTTAACATTAAATATGTATTGTGTAGATTTTGTCAGGTTTTCTTGACTGTCATTGATTTGCACACTACAGTATATTTTGGCTCTTCCGGCCTTATTGTGGATCAAGGTCTAATTTGCCGCAATAAAATAGAATTGAAATCCTGTAATTCTTAAAGTTTCTGAATCCTC
>CAZAPZ010000034.1:0-15355 GCA_964487285.1 uncultured Campylobacterales bacterium
CAATCCAATGCTCTACCAACTGAGCTAACGGCCCATTATAACCTTTGCGTACGGAGCAAATTATGAAAATTTCGTACCGATTAGGAGCTATTTGCAAGCACCATTTCAGTATAAATAAATTCATTCTTTGTATCTCTTATTTGCCGCTCTTTTTAAATTAATAGCAAAATATTATTATAATATTTCAACTATTTTATCGTAATGTTAAAAGTAGCCGTCAAGCACTCTGAATATTTTAAATATGAAATGCAACGCTCTTCAGCAATGCAATCAACTTAATTAAATCTCAACATTTATATCCACAAAAGCTTTGTTTATGGTTGTATATCTATCTCGAAGGATGTCAAACAATTTTGCGCCTTTAAATAAAATCTTAATTTGGGCGGTCAATGAGATTTTAGACGTTACCGATGTGTTGCGGAAAACACTATTTAATAGCTGCAATAAACATAAGTACTTGGTGAAGCGGAGTTTATTTAGCAAGAAGATGCATTTATTGTGCCGGCAACACATATTTGCATTAAGAAGTAAATTCTTTGGGTCACGCTTATGCATTGGTGGCATGGTTTAGCTTACTTACGGCTAAGCTAAACCAATATTAATCGGTTTAAGGTATCTCCAATTTAGCACTTTCTATTCTATCTGCAATATGTTCTTTCACCCAATTTTTATCCCAAAAATAGATAGGATCTACCGGTATGCCTGAAATATATATACCAAAATGTAAATGATCTCCGCCTGCCATACCTGTTTGCCCTGTTACACCTATAATATCACCTTTTTTTACACTTTGTCCAACCTTTACATCTATTTCCGATAGATGGGCATAAAGAGACGACAGTCCAAATCCATGATCTAAAATAATAACATTTCCATACAAATAAAGATGGCCTGTGAATTGTACAATTCCTCCGGCTGCGGCAGGGACTTTTGAGTGAGCAATGGATGCAAGATCATATCCCAAGTGACGCTCATGATCTACAACTATATTATTTATTAGGTAAGTCCGAAAATCTTCAAACTCAGCTGTGACTTCCGAGTGAGGTAATTGAAGAAAGCGTCCTTTCCACAATAATTTGTTTATCGATACCGAACTAACCGATTGTATTTTATCATTATCATCCTTCCTCAACTTCCTATTAATATATAAAAATAGCTTTGTACTGTTATCGAATTTCTTTTTGCCCGCAACATTTTTAGCTTTCGCAAGCATTATATGTCCTATGTTAATCTTAACTCTTCGGAAAGTTCTATACTTCCAATAAACAGGCAGATGTACTGTGGTTTCATTGCCGGCTTTATCAATAGCAGACACGGAAGCGCTGCCAATTCTGCTATTGTTGTTGTTAACCGGATATGCCATGAATGTAGCAAAGACATTGGCTTTACCCAAAAGTGCCGTCGCATTATAACCCCTAAATTTATATCCATTGACGGTGACCCATGTATCTTTAAGATTTTTGTCTTTAACTGTCCAGATCGGAAATCCAGCACCACCTCTATCTATTCTTATTGGAAGACCGTATATATCAATCTTAGGAGGATTTTTATCTATAACTATCTCTTTTTGAACTAATAGATGTGATCCTTGGAAAAAATGTCTCATACTGCTGTCAGATGCGTAAACGACCAGTTTGGCATTTCCGCTCCTAGTATTCGGAAATGCAAATTTAACTTCTTGGCTATTGGCGCCTGATATCTTATTGAACCGCCGATTGAGCAATGTATATGTATGAAAGGCAGTAACTACTGTGATGCGTATCTGCTTAATAGCAGCCTTATTGTCTTTAACTAAAACCGCATAGGACCTGTTTCCGAAATAATGATTTTTAGGTAAATAGATTTTAATCGGATGAAATCCGATACCTGATATAAAATATGCTCCATAAAGTATAAACAGCATAACAATCAAAACAACAACTATACGTCCTTTCTTTCTTTTAGCTTTGTAATACACTATCTTTTATCCTCTTTAATCGTTTTATAGGGTTTTTTAGCCACTTGCTTGATAATGACACCCTGCTGTTTATTATTGATAAAACCGGTGAAGATTTTACTATATTTTTAACCGAAGCGCTTACCGGTTTAAAATTTGTTAGAAAAAAAATAGCAACGGCAACAAGAACAACAATTTTGGCAAATGAAAATATGCCTCCGAGAAATTTATCTATTAATCCGGTAACTCCATCTTTTACAATGGCATGAAGCATAAAGCCCGCCAACAATGCTAAAGAATAGAAAAGCGTAAAGGTAAGAAAAAATGAAACTATAGATAAGATAGACGGAGACAGTACAATCCATTTTGCCACACTCAACGCTATTAAATGATAATAAATTCTCGCCAAAACTATCGCTGCAATAATGCCGAAAAAACTGGCAATTTCCCTAACAAATCCTCTTTTTATTCCCCTCACAATAAAAAGAAGAAAGAGGATAAGCAGAGCTATATCAATAATTCCAAACTTCATCGATCCTCACAGAGATTGTTTGATAATTCTTATAAATAACCATTCCCAATTTCGACCCCTTAGGCTTTTTTATATACTTTTTTAAGGCAAAGTCAACATCAACTTTTACATTTTGGGAAGATTTGCTGTGAGTTGCCGCCATATATGCAGCATATCTAAGCTGATCTGCGTCATATTTTCCTTTTATAATTACATGCGCTCCAGGGACATTCTTTGCATGAAGCCACATATCATTTTTTCCTGCAACAGAAAATGTAACCGATTCATTTCCTCTTGCATTTTTTCCCATATACAATGTCACTCCGTTTATCTGTTTTACAACAATATTGTCAGATTTCGGCTCTTTCCCCTTTTTCTTTTTTTTAATTAATCCTATTTGAACAATCTCATTATGTACTTCATCTAAGCTATGCTCATCTTCTGCACAACTCAAATCATAATCAATTTGATTTACGACTGCTATTTCATAGGTTGCAGCATCTATTATGCCCTGTTTAACTTGAAGCGTTTTTTTTAATTTCTTAGACCGCTTAAAAAGGTAAATCATGTTATCTAAAATTGTTAATTTAGGCGACAGTTGTATAGTTGAGGAAATATCATTGTTTGTAATCTCTACATTGGCTCTATGCTCATTTGGATTTAGTTTCCACAAGTTTGACTTTATTAAATTGGCACGCTCCTCATAAATCTTAAAATTCTCGGCTTTTTTTATCTCCGCATTCATATTCTTAATTTTTTTCTTGAAATGGTCCAGTTTCTTTTCTATTATTTTATATAAATTAGTTTTCTTCTGATTTAACAATTCACTTTGTATCTTTTCAACATATAGATACTTAAAAAGTTCAATAAAGTCAGAAAATAACTTCGTCTTTTCGTTTACTTTGATATCGAATGGAAAAAGCATATCCTTGCGTTTGTAATTAACAATTATAGGAGCATATTTCTTATCTGAAAATCTCGTTTCTAGTTCTGTAAAGCTATGCACACCGCTGTCAATAAGCATAGCTGCGGTTCTTTTATCAATGCCGCTATAACTTTTTATAAAGCTGTCAAGGTCTATATCATCACGCATAAAATCGCTTGTAAGATTCCATACGGGTGTTTTATACTGTTTGGTGGGATTAGGCCAAATTCGCCCTATCCGTATCGGCCTAACTGAGTCTATCCGGTTAGGAGTGAGATTTAGCGCATACAATATAACACCATAACCATCCGTTATCACTATATTGGGATTTCTTCCGAGAAATTCAGCTATTAACCTATATTTTACGCTTCCTGTTCCAACAATCTTTTCTAAATCTATCCTAATCACTTTATCCGGAAGTAGTGTATCTACATGCGTAAATTTCGATCCCACAAGATGTTTTTTGGCATATTGAAACAGATTCGTTTTTTCGCCATTCTTCGGAACAACTTTCTGTATAAAAACAGCTTGAGGATGAAGCGAAAATACGAGCGATCTTATTCTTCTTTTTTTAAAAATTATATAGAAACAGTTCTTCGATGCTCTTATATCAACAATATAAGCGTTTTTGAGCCACCCGTACAAAACATCCGAGATGACCTTAAGAGTTAATGAATTCATTGTATATAGTAAAAATCGGCGGCACCATTAAGCTGTCGCCGATGATATCATCTATATGATCTTTTGTACATCCTGTCTGAGAAACGTTTCTTTTTCAATGCTTTCTTTTTGGCTGCAACTAACTCTCTTTTCCTTTTTTCGCTCGGCTTTTCGTAATGGTCACGCTTTTTAATCTCCGAAAAAATAGCCGCTCTTTCGCATTGTCTTTGAAAGCGTTTATATGCTTCTTCGAAAGATTCGCTGCTTCTGACTATAACACCTGGCATAATTATATCACCCCGCTTTTTGTATAATTTTATTTATAATAGTATATATTGACCTGTTGTCAAGCCTTCCAATTGAAATGACAAATGAAAGCTGACACAAGAAACCTCAAGCTGAGCATATAACAATCTTATGGCTACAGTTTTTCAAACTTAATTTTTTCTCCGTTTGTATCTGAAGAAACGCATATTTTTACATTCGATATGGTTTTTGCCACTCTTTTTTCAAGCGCATGATCAAATTGCAGCATAGTCCCTTTCGGCAGGCTCCCTTTTATAGTTATAGCACCTTTCACATAAAGCTTTTTCATAGCTTTAATCTGGCCGAAAATAGCGGCATATTTTCTTCCAAGCAGTTTAATATCATTACTTGATTTTTTCAATTCCCTCAGAATAGCGCTGTATTGATTGAGTTTGACAATGAGCGATGCGGGTATCTTTGCCTCTGTTTCTTTTAAATGATGGATTCTATCTATAATCTTCACCGCTCTTTTGTTTTGTTTTCTACTTTCGGCTTCTATATGATCAGCGTTAAGCTTTTCTATAGTTATTTTTTTTAACAGATTTTCTTTTGCAGCTATAAGTTTATCAAATTTCTTTTTATTTTTCGGTATTCTAAGCGGATCAATAACAATTTTGTTATCGCTTCCTTTTATATTGTTTATTGATAATATATTGCCTCCTGTAACAATATTACTGTTAAGCGCAGTATTAGTTATATATATGTTATCAGCAATGAGATTACCTGCAATGCTATTTCCGGCTTGTATTATATCATTGCAGGTAATATGGGCATATTCGGCACTATTTATTTCGGCAGTATCCGCCTCAACCGTTCCGCGGCAGATATTTATCTTGACTTTTTTAGCAATTACGGTTGCATCTCTATGAAGCATACCGTCTATTGTAACATTGTTTCCCGATATATAGGCATTTTTACCCACATTGCCTTTTATATGTATAACATTGCCTTCAACTCTCATACCGCTCTGAACTGCATCTTTCGTGGTATCCGAATCTTCTATACTCAAATTTATAGAAGATTCTTTCGGTATCGCTATGTCTCCTGTTTTTGTAAGATCAACCCGAGCAACCGATACGTCCCCTTTAACTTCAATTCTATTATTTTCAACAGTTACATAACCCAGCCTTGCCGCATATATAATTTTGCCCCGATCACTCTCTTCTAATCTTGTTCCCTCTCCCGCACTATAAACAAAAGGGTTAATATCCTGCCCTTCTTTCTGCTTTACAAGATTACCGTATAGATTCATCCCTTCTTTACCTTTTGTCGGAATTACATATTCAACTAACGGAGAGCCTTCATTGACGGCGACCGCAAAATTTTTTTTATGATAATCCACTCTTCCGGCATCATTTTTTTCTCCTGATTTTATGAATTGTTCAAAATAGAAGTTTATTTTACTATCAATGCCGTCTTTAGCGTATTTTCCAATAGCTGCCTGGATTCTAAACGCCTTGTAGTTGGGCACTTTTATCCGCCTATATATCTCGCTTGTCATCATTTTAATCTTGTTTTCCGTTATGCCGAAATTGATGTTGTTTACCGCAAAAAGTTTTCTAATAGACATAGCTATATCTTCAACCTTATATGAAAAAGGCTGGCTGAAAGGTTTGAAAAATATGTGCAGATATGAAACCATAGGAACTGATAAGTCATCAAAAATGATCTTTGCACTACCTAAAAGCGGATCATCAACCTCTTCCCTGCTAAAAATCTCTATTGTATAACTTTTCTTTAAGGATCCGTCACTTCCTTCAACTACATCTTCAGAAACAATATTAAAATCTACATCGCTTGCTTCATATTCTTTATTCTGCTTTCCAAAATCATCAATTGTTTTCGGTATGTCAGTTGTTTTTATCCGTAAAAGTACGGAGCTTTTTTCATCGGCTTCCTTCATCAGCTTTTTTAGACCACCTTTATATTAAACTTATTGCAAAATTCTTGGAATTTAGGATATTAGTCATGGCAATTTAAAAGATTAAAATGCTGTGACCGGTATATTCTTGTTAAACGTTTTACAAGAAGCTCATTTGAATATTGTCATTTTAATCATATACTTGAGGAATGCAACCTGCAATAACAATAGATAATGATAAAACTGTGCTTTTTATTTCAGATCTTCATATAGATTCTGAAAACAATTCTGCAAATAATGCAAAACAGCTGATAAAAGATGTTGATCCTGATATCCTGTTTATTGTGGGGGATCTTTTTGCTGCTGCATTTGGATGGATGGAGCCATCACTTTATGATAATTACAGTCTGATACGGTTTTTAGATAAAATGTGCGAAAAGGGCAAAAAAGTGATATGGTGTGAAGGAAATCATGAATTCGGACTAAAACAGCTAAAAAGCCGCATTGCGACTGCCGATAGTGTAATAATCAATATCGGAAACCGGAAAGTTTATATTGCCCACGGAGATCTTATAGATAGGTCAAACATTAAATATAGAATTTTTAGATTTCTTACAAAAAACAGCGTGTCCATATCAGTAGCAAAACTGCTGCCTCAAAAAGCTCTTTTATCATTTGCGAGAGCAACCGATCACATCATCAACGGTTATAAAGATGTTTCAACAAAGATGAGAAGATTCGCAATGGACGGTTTTGAAAAGGGGTTTGATGTCGTCATATTGGGCCATTCGCACATTGCCGACTCATATTCCGACGGGTATCACCGCTATTTTAATATAGGCAACTTCGTAACAAACAAAGATTACCTTATTTATAAAAATGGAAAATTCACAAGAGATAAGTAAGCTGAAGTCACTCATAAGAGAAGCCGATGACGCCTACTACACCAAAGACAGTCCTATAATGGCAGATGGTCAATACGATACTCTTATGCTGAGGTTGATTGAACTTGAAAAACGATTTCCAAATTTGCGAACAGCAGACTCTCCAACGCAGAGAATTGGAGGAAAGGTGAAAGCCGGTTTTACAAAGGTACAACATAATCCGCCTTTATACTCTCTATCCGACCTGTTTTCCGATAATGAAATTAACGAATTTGATCAAAGGGTAAAAAGAAATTTGGGAGTTGACAAATGCAGATACAGTGTCGAGCCTAAGTTCGACGGTCTTACAGCTGTGATAAGATATGAAAAGGGGAAACTGATGCTGTCTGCAACGAGAGGCGATGGGTTTACAGGAGAAGATATAACAGACAATGTTAAAACCATACGTTCAGTGCCGCTTCTAATTAACGGAAATACGCCCGATATTTTAGAGGTTAATGGCGAAATAATTCTTCCTAAAAAGAATTTTTTTGAAATTAACAACAGAAGAATTAAAGACGGTTTTCCGCCTTTTGCCAATCCGAGAAATGCCGCTGCCGGAAGCATGCGACAGTTAGATGCAAAGGTTACGGCAAGTCGCCGTCTGATGTTTTTTGCCTATGCTGTCAGAAAGACGGATAATCCTCCCGTATCACAAAGCGAGGCTTTATCGTTATTGAAGAAAGACGGTTTTCTTGTATCCGAGCTCAATTATAACGCTGCGAATGCTGATGAGATTATAAAGTTAAAAAACAAAATTTATGATAAGAGAAAACAACTGCCATATGAAATAGACGGTGTTGTAATAAAAGTTGACGATACAACCTATCAGAAGAAAATGGGCTATACGGCTAAAAATCCAAGATGGGCTATAGCTTTCAAATTTCCAGCTATTGAAAAAAGTACGAAAGTTCTTGATATATTAAGCAGCGTCGGCAGAACAGGTATCGTTACACCTGTTGCCCTGCTCCAAAAAGTTACAATAGGAGGCGCCAATGTAAGTAGAGCAACGCTTCATACATGGGGCGAGCTAAGAAATAAAGATATAAGGATAGGCGACAGGGTACTTGTAAGGCGGGCAGGTGATGTTATTCCTGAAATCACAAAAGTAATCATAGAAAAAAGAGATAAAGACTCAAAGATTATGGAACCACCGACTTTATGCCCGTACTGCCACGCAAAATTGATAAAAGATCAATCATATCTGAGATGCATAAATGATGATTGTCCTCAAAAAATAAAAGAATCTATAATTCATTATGTGTCTCGTAACGGAGCAAATATTGACGGCATAGGAAAAAAGATGATCGCTAAACTTATTAAAGCAAATCTCATAAATAGAGCTTCCGATCTTTATAAACTAACAATGATTACTTTAAAAACCGTTCCCGGCGTTAAAGATAAACTTGCCTCAAACATCATAAATAGTATAGAAGATTCTAAAAATATAATGCTAAATAAATTTTTATATGCCATAGGTATAGATTCTGTAGGAAGTCAAACGGCAAAAATCCTTGCCGATAATTTTGATTTAAAAGACCTTTTTGATATATCAGCAGAGAATTTAAGAAAAATAGATCAAATAGGCGGTAAAATCACAGATGATATTTACAACTTTTTTCATAATACACGGACATTAGATGAAATCAAACGCTTAATGGCAGCAGGCGTTAGACCCATCAGAACCATTTCCAATTCAATCAAAAAGATTGTTTTTACTGGAACTCTCTCAATAGCCAGACCGCTGGCTGCCGAACTTGCCGAGAAACATGGATGGCAAGTCACAAACAGTGTAAGCAAATCGGTTGACTATCTTATTATCGGTAAAAATCATGGCAGTAAACTTGAGAAAGCACGACAATTAGGCGTTGCCATTATAGATGAAAATAGGTTCATGGAGCTTATCAATGAAGATAAATCCTAAGGTTTTTGGATCGGTTTTCGGACTTTTGGCATTTCTATCGGTTAATGTAAGCTACATTATCAAAGGTTTTTATATAGATTTGTCATATATAAGATCTGTTTTAATTTACAGCATTTTGTTTTATATGGCTGGTATCGGTATAGCTATCATTATCAATCAATATAAAGAGAAACCTGTAAAAAATGAAGCGGGGAATAAAAATAAACCAAACTGAGAAAGATTCAGTAATAAATGCCCTGATTCCTGCAATTAAAAGAATCGTTGATCAAACAATTATGTACTTTCCGGACGAAACCGGCAGGGAAGACTTTGTCCAAATAGGTATTATAGGTGTTTTGAAATCGTTCGATAAATTTAATGAAAACAAGATGATAACATTACAGAAATATCTACTTTATAGAGCAAAAAGTGAAATATTAGACGAATACAGAAAAATTATGCCTCGTTCAAGACATTCATGGGCAAATCAAAAAAAAATAGAAGCTGTTTATAAAGAGCTTGAAGAGAATAATATAGAACCGACATACGATATAATCGCCAAAAAAATAGGATCTACCGTAAAAAAATTACATAAAATGATAAGCCAACTTGGAGCAATTAAGTTTTTTTCATTTGAGAATTATCAACGGTCGGAAACAATAAGTGATGGTAGAGCAACTCCCTTTGGAGTAATTGAAAGAAAATTGCAGATTTCACAAGTTTCAAAAAACATAAAAAAGCTTACCCGGGTTGAACAACTTGTTTTATCTCTTTATTACGAAGAAGAGCTGGGATTAAAAGAGATTGGAAAAATATTAGATATATCAGAATCAAGAGCATGCCAAATAAAAAATAGTTCCATCATGAGGCTAAGAACAACTTTGCTAAAGTGAGCATCACTATTTTAGTCGGAAGTGTCGCCGCACTCTTTACTACCTTCGGCTTTGTTCCGCAGATTATCAAATTGTTAAAAACTCACAAGACAGATGGAATCAGTGCAGCAATGATTATCCAGATTGCATCAGGATTATGCCTGTGGGTCATATATGGTATTATGAAAAAAGATTATGTAATAATATTGGCAAATTCCGTAGGACTTCTCCTTGCTGTTATAACACTATCACTTTACATTCTGCTTAAAAAAAATAACGATTAGGCAAACACAAGAAAACCATGAGACCACTGCAATCTATGCAATAATAAAAATGGAATTCGATAAAGTCTTGAGTATATTTATTGTAGAGCGGTATCTTTAATCATAACTATTCAAAATTTTATAATATATTTCAGGAAGAGCAAAAGCTGCAGTATGTATCTCTTTATTATAATACTTAAAAGGCAATTGAAGATTCCTATATCGCTTTTCATTGAAGTCGGCTAACGGGTCATACAGTTTTGATGCAAGACAAAATGACCATATTCCGGCTGGATACGTTGGTATAAATGCAAGATAAGTTCTTACGATAGGAAAACTTTTTTTCAAGTTTCTATATATGGTTTTTGTAGCATCTATATCGTAGAATGGAGTTTCGGATTGAACGGTAAGTATGCCGTTATCAGTTAGACTACCATATATATCATTATAAAACTCTTCAGTAAACAGCCCCTTAGCAGCGCCAAACGGATCGGTAGAATCAACTGTTATTATATCATATCTGCTTTTGTTATCTTTCACATATTTTATTCCGTCGCCAATTATTAGCTCTGTTCTCTTATCGTTATATCCATTAGAGATATTAGGGAAAAATTGTTTTGATATATTAACTACATCTTCATCAATTTCAACTTCTGTAATTCTTTCAATCTCCGGATGAAGTGCAATACGGCTTACGACACCGCCGTCGCCTCCTCCGATTACAAGGTAATTTTTAGGATTTTTATGCGTGAATAGAGGAATTTGAGTTATCATCTCGTGATATACAAATTCATCAGCCTCAGTAAGCATAATCAAACCATCTAAAAGCATCACCTTACCATATTGAGCCGTTTCTATTATGTCAATTCTCTGATATTTGCTTCTGCCGCTATACAAAGTTTTATTAACCTTAAATGTTATACCGCAATTTTTTGTATGTTTCTCCGTGAACCAAATTTCAGGTGTATCGGGAGGTAAAAACTTATCTTGATTTATTTCTGTCATATTCTCTCCTTTGATTTTATAATGAGTGTTTTTCTATCTAAATAACGATAATGAGACCACTGCATAATTAAGAACGCAAATAATGTTTTAGATTATCGCCATCAGTATTACCATATATATCGACAATTTTTGATGCTTTCTTTGGAACAAAATCGCTATACTGGGCAATTAAATCTACTTTATTTTCAAACTCCTCTGCGATAAGGATAGGATTATTCATCGGTAGATTGCCCGAAATATTAACGCTTGTCGATGTGATAGGCTCTCCTGTCATCATCAGCAGATTTCGCAGCAACTTATCTGACGGAACTCTAATTGCAACGGTTTTTCCATCTGATATCCACCATGGAAGACGTCTCTTTGCCTTCAGAATAAGCGTATATTCGCCGGGCCAAAATTCTCCGATAACTTTGTCATTGCAATATGCAAACTTGTGTGCCCACAATAGATTGGAAAGTATAATCAGCGGTTTGGCTTTGTCGCGTTTTTTTATGCTATATATTCTTGCGTTTGAACCGGAACTCCACAAACTTCCCATTCCGTATATTGTGTCAGTTGGATAAATTACAACGTGGCCATCTTTCAAGGTGGATGCAGTAAGCCGCCGGTCTTTCATATATGAGATAATCATGATAACAACTTTTCGGCATACTCGAATGCTTCGCTTGACGAACTATCGGTACTTATTAGAGAAGCAAGCTCCTTCTTTCGTTCCTCTCGAGTTAATCGTTTTATTTGTGTAACGGCTTGCCTGTTCTCTATCCGTTTTTCAACTCTATAATGGATGTCTGCCAGTGCCGCAATTTGAGGTTTATGAGTAATAAGTACAATCTGCTGATATGATGAAATTGCCTTTAAAAGACTGCCAACCTTCTGTGCTGTTTTTCCGCTTACACCATCATCAATTTCATCGGCTATTAGAGTTTTATTGTTTTTATATTCGCTAAGCATGCTCAAGGCAATTCTACTTTTTTCACCTCCCGATGCAGTTTTATTTACTATATCGGCAGTCATCTGCGGATTAGATGAGAAAAGGAGATTTACAGAATCAACACCTTCTGTATTCGGTTCGATTTTTGTAAACCTGAACTTTATTTCACAATCCATTCCAAGCAGTTTCAAGCTATTTTTTATCTTTTCTCCCATGTCAATAGCAATCTTAACGCGTCTATCGTGAATACCAACAGCAGTTTTTATCAGAATATCGTATTTAACATTCATCAGTTTTTCAATCTTAGAAATCCTAAATTTTAACTCTTCATATTTGGCTATAAACAGTTCGTCTTGAGCATTCCGTTTAATTATTTCATTTAAGGGCAATTTAAGTGTAAATTCAATCATTCTAAGGTCGCTTAATCTCTTTTTTATAGAATCAGCATTATTTACAATCTGATTGTCGGTTGCAAGATTCAGCTCCTTCATGCTTTCGATAAAATTATCTATTGGATTATCAATAATTGTCTGTTCAAAATCGTTTTTTTTATTCAACAGTCCTTTCAGCAAGGATAAAGTTTCCAGTAGTTTTCCCTCTCCGTTCAGCAGATTATCTATTTCCCAGTTTATCGTATTTAGTTTCTCGACACTCTTTTTGCTATCCAACTTCATTCTCAAATCTTCTATCTCACCTTTCAGAGGTTTTACCTTTTTTATTCTGAGAGCTATCGCCTTTGAATACTCATACTTATCTTTATCTCTAATAATTTCATTATTCAATTTATAAAATTCGTTTTTAACGGTTTTCCAGTCATTGTACATTGCCCGATATTCGGATAAGTCATAGTTTTTATCAAGCAGTCTCAAATACGTATCCGTTGTAAAATAGGTTGAGTTTTGGCGGGTTGTAATTAATTTGTTAAGAAAAATTGTCTGCACAATATTTTTATTAATCGGTTTTTCGTTTATAGAAAATCTGCTCCGGCCTTTGCGAACATATCGTTTTAGAATAAACTCATCCTCTATCTCATAGCCCATCGAATAAAGGAGTTTAAAGCCGCCTGAACTAATTCTTGCAGCTACAGACGTACCCTCGGCAATGCCTCCTGCTATATCGCCAAAAAGAAAGATTATGGCAGATGCGAGAACTGATTTGCCTGTTCCGCTTTCCCCCGTAAAACATGTTATCTTCTCCGACAGATCAATGTGCATCTGTTTAATAGTAAAGAAATTTATTATATCAAGCGATTTAATCAAATTTAGTTATGTTCCCATCCTAACTTTTCCTTTAAAATTTCAAAAAAATTTCTATTTTCAAAACCGAGTGTTTCGACAAATTTATCTGATCTTTTAATAAGAATCTGATCTTTATCTTTTGCTACAACTCCGATTTGACCATCGATAGCGATATGAAAACTGTCGCAACTTTCAACTTCTATGATTAAATTGGTGTCACCTGAAATTACTATAGGTCTGTTTGATAATGTATGAGGTGCAATAGGTGTCAGTATAACGGCATTTAAATCTGGGGTCACAATAGGGCCTCCAGCTGACAAATTATACGCCGTTGACCCGCTCGGTGTCGATATAATCACGCCGTCTGATCTAAAGCCTGTTATATGATTTAACTTATTATCTGAAAACGCCGCGATTTTAATATGAATTATTCCGCTTGATGAATGTCTGTTGATTGCAGCATCGTTGAATGCAGTCCATTTGTATAATATTTCACCATTGCGTTTTAATAACACATCAAGCATCATTCTTTTTTGGACACTGTAATGACCATTAAGAGCATATTCAAAGAACTGCCTAATTGATGATACCGGAATCTCCGTGAGAAATCCTATGGTTCCGATATTTATTCCTACCATAGGAATATCATAGCCATGCACATACCTTGCAGCAGAGATAAATGTTCCGTCTCCTCCAACAACAATCAGCACCGATATTTTATGTAAAATTTCATCATCGTATGTTTTTCCCAACAGTTTGGCACTGTTCTTCTCAAACAGAGGAGTTAATCCATGATTTTCAAGGATAGATGTAAGCTGATTTACAATATCTATCGACCGTGCCGAAGGAAATACTTTTATACCGGGAAGTCTAAAGAAAGGATCTAATTTCACAACTCTTTTTCATACAATCTGTATCGCTTATATAATTCACTGCCCATCTTTCTTATGCCGCCGTTTATTTTCGTATTACTCTCAAGCGTCCATCCCATCTCACCACCGGCCATTCCGTATTCTTTAGCGATTTTGAAACTTTCTACATAAAGTATGAGATCAAGCCCGCGTCCTTTGTAGCCGTCTTTTATACCCAAAACAGCTAATCTAGCACTGTTAATTTTTTTAACAGCTCTCATAAAATGCGGTATCTGCCAGAAATGCAGCTTTCCATTCTGCTTTTTAAACACTTGATTAAAATCAGGTAAAAATGCAGAAAATGCAACAGGCAAACCTTTATCTTCAATAAAAAATATAAATTTTTCATTTCCTATATTTTTAAGATCTTGTATTCCGTAAAAAAATTGTTCCTCCGTGGGCGGAACAAATCCCCAATTATCTTTCCAAGCCTCGCAATACAACTGCCAGATAAATCTTACATCTCTATTAAAATCTTTCATTGAAAAATTTCTTATTGTAAGATTCTCCCGCTTTATTACTTTTTGCTCCAATCCCTCAAGTCTGTCAATTGTTGCAGAGATTGTTAGATACCAAGCGTAAAGATCCATAACCTTGCAAAGTCCTGAATTTTTCAGTAGAGAGTCGTAATAAGGAAAATTATAAGGCATCATAAAGGCGGGAGGCTGATAAAATCCATAAATTAATACTCCGCATGTATCATTCATCGAAGGATTAACGGGACCTCTCATCTTTTTTAAACCATTTTTTTTCAAAAAATCGGATGCGGTCGATAGCAAAAGTTTTGAAACATCAATGTCGTTTATCGATTCGAAGAATCCGAAAAAACCTACTTTATCATTATGGTAACTATTGTGTTCATTGTTGATGATTCCTGCTATGCGGCCAACATATTTTCCATCTTTCTTGGCAAGATAAAGTTTACGGCTGTTATCTTTCCAAAAAGGGTTTTTTTTTGACAAAAGTTTTTTTTCTTCACTTATTAAAGGAGGAACCCAGAAAGATTTTTTAGAATAAAGTTTAAAGGGCAAGAATACAAAATCATTCAGCATTCTATTATTATCATTAACCTCAATTATTTCTATCATTAAATTACTCCGAGTTTTTTTC
>CAZAPZ010000035.1:0-14952 GCA_964487285.1 uncultured Campylobacterales bacterium
TCGAGGCTGGAAAGGACGGAGGCGATGGCTTTTTGTTCGGGAAGAGGGGAGAGGAAAATATCCTGGGAATAGGCTGTATTTCTGTTTAATCCTGGTACTGCACTGTCCTCATTTAACCCATCCAAGCCTATTGATAATAAGAGATAGAATATATAATCAAAATCATAAATATCATCATTGGGCAAAACATAATATGCAGTTATCAATAGTAAAAAAAGGTATTGTTGACTTGTAAACCTTTCCTACTGTTCCCTTCCTACCAATTATTAGCCCTTTTGAATCAACTAATGCTTTATCGTGCCAGCCAGTAATTCCTGCAGAACTGTAAACCGGAATATTTCCTTGTCTCCTTTCGGTTGCTGGCAAAGATTTACCGTAATTAAAGGTTAGAACTTCCCCCAACTTCACCATTTTCCAGCCTTTGGGCATGTCGTTCTCACTTATCAACTCATCCCCATGTTTTTAGAGTCGACGTAGGAATGCGCAGATATTCCTGTTTTTTGTGCGTTCATGGTACAGTATGCACAAGCATTGTGTATACCATCGCCTAACAAGATATCCGGCAATTCATTATATGGTTTGTCTGTATCAAAGTTCCTTCTCATCCTCCAAATCAATTTTCGATAAATTCTCCAGAATCCTTCTGTTCAATTTCTCTTTCTACCTCAACTGCTTTTTAAATTCTGCTTTACAATTAATCATCATTCCGTCCCCTCCAACTTTTTCGTTCCAGAATCGCCCATCAATCACCCATCTCTTGAGAATTTTCGTTTAGATAGGATTTTAGCCATTCGTACTTTTGCCTTACTGTTTCATCTTCATTTTTCATTCCATTTTCAATCAGATTCTTTACAGTATTCACGATACTATCATAGTTATCGCTGTCATTGCTATCCCAACCGATGCTAAAACTTCCATCGTTATTTGAAAATATTTTTTCGCCTTTTTTTCTGGTTATCTCACTGTTAAGGATATCGAAGAAGTATATTCCGTCCTTATCTTTTTTGATGAAGTCTGTTAAAACAATATCACCTTCATCTCTGTTTGACCATGTCTTAACATTCTCTTTTTCTATATACTCAAAAAGACTTTTCGTGATAACTACCCTCGGATATATCGCAACTTTAGACTCTAGCTTATAAGCTTCAAGCATTGCAGTACCTAAAATTATGTTCTCTTTGATGGACTCTGGCCAGTACATAGGTCCTTTTACAATTGCGCCTCTTAAACATAAACCATTTTCCCACAATCTATCCTGCAGATAGCGAACAATAAAAAATAAATGGGGGAGATTCTTTTTCTCCACTTTCATCATAAAAACAAAACTGTCTGAGAAGAAAAAACTTCTTATGTCTAATTTCCCATCTGATGTGCTTTTTGTATCCGATTGTGTAAATTTAGAATTGATTTGTAAGGCTTCAATCAGTGTATCTAATGACTTGAGACTTTCTTCTGTTTTCTTTACTCTCTTCTTAAATCCGAGAATATCCAGATAAGCCACAAAACAATCGGTGTATTCTACCGCTTCTTTATCTCTCGTCATCCACCACCTCCCAGTGTCCGCCTTTGTCCGGGCCAGTTCTTTCCTTGTTATTTCAGAGTTCTCCTTTGTGAGTTCAAGAATTTTCCGGGTAGCTTTCCGTTCTGAAACACTACCCTCTTCACCATACGGTGTGAGAGAAATTATTATCCTGAATATGTCTCCTTCTATAAGCTCCGGCTTGGCGCCTCTCGAGTAAATCGGGATGTATTTGAAGATATTCCTCACGCCGAGCCCAGATTATCGGCTCTTCCTAATCTCTCTGAAAAAGGCCGCAATCTTGGGATTCTTGGGAAACGGCGAGAAACTGTCCGGGTCTATCGCAGCTATCCGGTTATACACAATTCCCCCCATTTTTTGTGCATGTGCTGCTCGATATGCACAGCGGTTGTGCATGTACGAAATATAAAGCCCAGATTATCATGTATTTTGTGCATATTATCCCTCTTTAAGTATATCATACAGCCCCTTATTTTTGAATACGAACTCGTTCCCTGCCTTTTCCTTTTCAAGTATTCCGATTTCTTTCAATCTGTTCAGGTACTTGCTTGCAGTGTTTCTCGACACAATCCCTTTTTCTACAAGAAAGGCGTATTTGCAATAGACCTGTGTAAACAAGATATCCAATAGTTCGAAGCTGTAAACCTCCGGTACTTCTCTTTGCATTCTTTCTTTGATATCATCAAATAATTTGATTATGCTCAACACTTTGTTAAGTGTGTGTTTTGAAGTTTTTTCCACAGCTTTAAGTATAAAGAGTATCCATTTCTCCCACTTTCTGCTTTTGGTCACATCCAACAGCAACCGGTAATACTCGCTCTTATTCTCGTTGATGTATTTTGAGAGATACAGAACAGGTTCGTCCAGCAAATCATATGCGGAGAGCAGCAATACATTAATTACCCTGCCAGTTCTTCCGTTACCATCTCTGAACGGATGAATAGCTTCAAATTGATAATGGAGAATCGCCATTTTGATAAGTGGATCTATCTCATCGGATTTTGAGTTGGCAATCAAAATCCAGTTATCCAATTTTTCCAATATTACATCCTTGCAGCACGGCGGGGTATAAATTTTCATATAATCATTTCCGATATAAACGGGAAAACTGCGAATTCCATCATTTTCAGCCTTTATATTCCTGTAAATACGCTCTATAAGTTCAACTGAAAACTTGCTTCCGGATTTTATAAGTCCAAATACATCCACCAATGCCTTTCCGTATCTTAATACCTCTTTGGTCTGTGGGTCTGCCGCAGAATCTACGGTAAAGGCTTTGAATAATTTATCATTGGTTGTAAAGACATTCTCAATGGACGAGCTGTCCTTCGCTTCCTGTAAACTTAAAGTATTGATGAATATCTTCGGATTCGGTATCGCCGAGAGTCTGCCTTTCAATTCTGCCAATGCCCGATTTGCTTTATTGGCTTGTTCGTATATGCTTAATAGGCGATAATTCTTTTTATCGGGCAAGATATCCGGCAATTCATTATATGGTTTGTCTATATCAAAGTTCATTCTCATCCTCCAAATCAATTTTCGATAAATTCTCCAGAATCCTTCTGTTCAATTTCTCTTTCTACCTCAACTGCTTTTTAAATTCTGCTTTACAATTAATCGTCATTCCGTCCCCTCCAACCTTTTCGTTTCGGAATCGCCAGTCAGTATCTTCATCTGCCCAATGGCAATTTTATTCAATCGTTCCAGCCGTGCATCCTGGGAAAGTCCGTCATTGATAAAAATGGCGTTCAGATTTTCAAGATTTATCAGACAAACCAACTTTGCAACATTTGCATAATCCCGTATATTTCTATTTTTATCGGGATTCGTCTCACGCCACATGGCAGCCGTCATGCCGAAAAGGGCCATATTCAGAATATCTGCCTCGGTGTGAATCCGGTAATTGATCTTGGTAAGGTTACGGCGGATATCCCAGCCAAGCTGTTTCCTTTCCTGGTCTTTTAGCCGTTGAAATTCTTTAATAAGATAGAGTTTAAACTCTACCGAGATCCATGAAGCAAACTCAAAAGCAATGTCTTTGTGAGCGTATGTACCGCCATAGCGGCCTGATTTGGAAATAATCCCGATAGCGTTGGTTCTTTTTATCCACTGCTTTGGTGTGAGTGTAAAACTGTTTAATCCCGCTTCTTTTTTAAACCCGTCGAATTCGACGGGTTTAAAATCAGGATTATTCAACAGTTCCCAAATACTCAGAAATTCAATTGTATTTCGATTTCTAATCCAATTATGTATTAAATCGTCTGTTCTATCTGAACTTTTATGCTTTGCGATATCTGTTAATGAAATATAATCTTGCTGACCGCCAGTGAAAACTCTGATGTCCGCACCTTTTACGTTCAACCGATTGCTTTTTTTAGTCATCTACTTTCACCTTTTTCAGATTTTCCAATATCTTTTGATTAAGTTTTGTTTTCTCTTTTAATTGTTCTTTGAACTCCGCTTTCAGCTTGGTAAACCGCTCATTAAAATCAAAATCATCTTCATCATCAGGCAAGCCCACATACCGTCCCGGGGTCAGCTCCTGCGCATTCTCCTTCTCCTGCGTTTAGCTTTCAAAAAGTTCTTCAAAAGCATCAGAAATATATTTTAAAAATATCAGTCCGAGTACAACGTGTTTGTATTCCGCTGCATCAATATTCTTTCTGAGTTTGTCTGCTGCTTTCCACAGTTGTTTTTCCAATGGTTCTTCCGTTCCGTTTCCGTTCTTTTTTGCCATATATTCTAATTTCCTTTATTCGTTTTCAAAGTTATTTTTTCTCTTGTTGTTTATGTCCGAGCGTTGGCTAAAAAATAGCTCTTTTGGTTTTTCCAGGGTTTGCTTGTGTGTCGGCAAAAACCAAATGTGCTATTTGCGGGCGGGCAATTCCTCTTTTATATGCTGACAAAATTTCTTTCATTATTCGATCTTTTAGCCTTGCAGCTAACGCTTGTATAAACTCTATCGTATTTATTCCATCAAATTGGCGGGCTAAACACAATTGCTTATATTTTTCTTTTATCATTTCAATCCTCTTTATTCAAAAAAGGCTATCCGCATGGTTTCTGATTTTGCAGCCGTCTTTTTGGATATATGAGTATGAATCTCTGTTGTTTTTGAACTTTTACTCCCAATAACTCTTGAATATACCTTAAATCAGTGCCTTGTGCAAGTAAATGTGTTGCAAAACCGCGATGTAACATTTTGTGAATTCCTGCCTTCTAGATTGTTATATGAAATTAAAATATTTTTAACTTCATTTTTACTTAATACCTTTGTAGGCTGTTGAAAAATCCATCATAGCTCCCAACTTCGCCTATTGATTCAAAGAAACTCTTGTTTCACGAGCTTTCGCTTTTTAGGTTGGGCATTACAAATCTTATAGACAGATTGAGTGATTTTCCGAGGTTTTCACATTTGACATAGCTCTCTGATTCAGACTTACCCCATCTTCGTCTTATCTTCCAGAGAACTCTTATCTGTCAACACCCTGACCCTGATTAGAGGCTGCTGTCGGCACTACAAATTTTTACTCCCTGTCTGATATGATCGTTTTACTTGTTCCTCCGAATTATGAGACTATTGCACAGTAAACAAATTCACAGCTTTTAATGAGGTTTTCTATGAGAGGAGGCAAACCTCTGTTGAACTGACCGAGTTAATTCAAAGAAGCAAAACGCAAGTATATGGGAAACCTCATTAAGCTAGCAGGGAAGTCAAATAAGGGGCAATCTTCAGGAAATTAAAATTCTCAAACTAACCGGTTAGTACCTCAAATTTTAATTCCTAAATCTCACCCAATCTTAGTCTTCTGTGTATCTGCTTATTGTGCAGTGGTCTTATAATGCAAAGCGGAAGATAAATATATCCGGAAATATTTATCTTCATATAGTTACAAAAGCAAAGACATTATAAAAATTTTTGTATAAATTACAACTACGGCATAGGTCGCCAAATATGTTTGTACTTGAATATAAGTTTGGATGCGAGCCTTTTAGCATAATTAGATGTTATTCTGTTGTATGTCCAATCAAGCTTGCTTTTTACTGTTTCTTCCGATGTTCGTTTCACCTGAATTGTTAAAAAGAAATCTATGTAAGTTTCAAAAAATGATAGGCTATCAGCATCTTTTAATATGTTTGTTTCAAAATCGCCGCCGGTTTCATGATTTCTTATCATCTTGTAAACCTTTTCTGTAAATGATTTATCTATGCTGTTTTCCGATAAAAACCGTGATGTAATTTCCGCACTTTGCTTTTGATGATATTCTAAAAATCGTTTATTTCTGAATCCATCCTTTTTTGTACAGTACATCTTTTCGTATGCTTCTTTATCTTTTATAAACGACCGTTCAATATCGTGCATCAGTGAAGCCACAAGAAGTGCATCACAGGCAGATATTCCCGTTTCATGTTTATGGAGCTTTTCCGCATAAAATTTTGTCAATTTCAGATGCCTTAGAAAGCTTTTTCCCTGCTGATTGAACCCTGTTTCCGGTCTGCATGCATTTTCGATAAATAATTCAGTTCTTTTTACAATCGAATGCTCAGCCATTGAGCCTATTGCCTGCTTCTTTTCTCAAAGCGGCTTTATTTACCTTTCCCGAATCACCAACCGTCGGAAAATGATCAATAATTTCAAGATATTCGGGAATCTTATATTTTGCCACTTTTCTATTAATTAAAAAACCTTTAATCTGATTGAGTGAGATCATAGCATCTTTTTTGGGTATAACAAAGGCAACCGCTCGTTCTCCATATTCTGCATCTGGAATTCCGATCACCGATACACTGGCAATCGCAGGATGTTCATTTAGCAGACCTTCAATCTCGGGAGGATAAATATTCTGCCCACCCCTGATGATCATATCTTTTTTTCTACCCATTATCCACAGATTATCATTATCAAACTTGACAAGATCACCTGTTGTCGCCCATCCGGCTGAATCAAAAACCTTCATAGTTGCGTCAATATCTCTATAGTATCCTGCAGGTGAATTGGGTCCTCTAAACCAGAGTTCGCCTACCTCGTCTTTCAGCACAGCACCTTCACTGTTTAGAATCTTTATTTTATTGCCGGGAAGCGGTCTTCCGACCGTTCTTCTTCTTATATCGGGTGTGTCATCGACGCTGCAGCCTGAGATTGATCCGATATCCTGAGTTCCAAGATCGCTTGTTATAACAGCGTTCATTCTTTTTTCCGCCTCAGCTGCTATTTGAGGAGATAAATAGCCGCCTGCCGATCTGATAAATCGCAGTGACGATAAATCGTATTTTTCGATATCTGCAGCAAGCATACGAACAATATGTGTCGGCACCACTCCGATTGCCGTGCATTGTTCCTGCTGAATGGTCTTAAGCGCAGCATCAGCTGAAAATTTTTCAAGCAGTACTATTTTTGCGCCTACTATAGGTGCCGCAAAATATGTAAGTGTTCCGCCTGCTCCTCCGGCATGCGGTGCAATTGCCATTACGGTATCATCTTTTGTAAGCTTCCATAGCATATTTCGTGCCTTTGACGTGCAGAGCCTTGGGGCTATATTCCACTCAACCATTTTAGGAAGACCGGTTGAGCCGCTTGTAGAGGTAAGTAAAGCTGCATCGGTAAACGGATCGAAGCGCCTGATTTTTAATTCATCAAGATTTATCTTGTCGTTGGATTGAGCAATTTTTATTAAAGAATGAATTTTTTTATCTTTACCAGAATAGTCTTTATCAAGCAGATAAATCAATTTAATCGAGCTATGTTTGCGGCTTAATTCTTCAAACATCTCAAGATAGTCGAAATTGCGATATATATGCGGAATCACAACCGCTTTTGCCTGAGTTTTATCAAGCATAAAATCAAGTTCTTTATGTCTCAAATACGGATAAACGCTTAGTGATATGAGTCCCGCGCGTTCGGATGCTATTCGTGCCAAGAATCCATATACGCTGTTTGGTGCCTGAATGATGATTCTATCATCCTTGTTTAGGCCGTTTATTATAAAATTTGCCGCAATTTTGTCTATCGTATTTTTAGCATCTTTCCATGTTAATCTGGAACAAGAATCAACTAATGCCGTTTTGTTCGGCATAGTTTCGGCATTTTTCTCCCAAAACTCGTAAAATGTCTCATTGGTCCAGTAACCGCTGCCGGTAAATTCATCAATCATTTTATCGGTATATCTTATGACTCTCATAAATTAGTTTCTCCTTGACCGTTCTTTTTATATCTTTTATATAGAATTATCTAAAATACGCTTTTTATGCAGGTAAATTCGTCTCTGTCTGTAAAGCCGTTAATATCATATAAATAGCGATCGAATAATGGCTCTATTTCCATCTTTCAAACAAATTATGCTCTATACCGAATTGGTCTAAAATCTTGCCGATTGTCTGATTAATTATGTCATCTATACTTTTCGGTTTATGATAAAAAGATGGAACAGGTGGAACAATTATACCGCCGATTTCGGTAACCTTTGCCATAAGTTTAATATGCCCAAGATGAAGCGGCGTTTCCCTAACCATAAGCAGCAGTTTTCTTCTTTCTTTCAGGCAGACATCCGCTGCTCTTATCATAAGATTGTCGCTGTATGAATTTGCAATTCCCGATAATGTTTTTATAGAACAGGGCGCAACTATCATTCCTTCCGTTATAAACGACCCGCTTGCAATTGGCGCGGCAATATCATCGTTTGAGTAGCAAAATTTAGTCATTCGGCTTATATTTTCATAATCTATATTATGTTCCAATTGTGCTATCTTTTTTGCCGCTTCAGTAACAATCAGATGTACCTCGACCCCTTTGCTGCTTAACACCTCAAGCAGTCTTATTCCATATATTGTTCCAGATGCTCCCGATATTCCAACGATTATTCTTTTCATACTGTTATTTTCAGAACCGTTTACCGGTCTCAAATTCCGTAATTATCCCAATTTTTTCTTACGGTTTCAGCAGTTTTCTCATCCAGGAAAATCTCCTTCGGTTTTCTTTTCCATTCATACGGTATGCAGGCATCCATTATAATTCTTGAAACTATCTCTCTATCTTCAATCGGAAGTGCAGGGTCCAGAGGAGTAGATCTGCCTCTGTTTATGATTTGAGCGTCTCTTCTTGGATTAAATCTCACCGATAACGCCCAAAACACCTTGTTCCAATCATCGGCAGGTATATCCTCATCGACAACAATGACACCTTTTAAACCGTAGTGCCCTGTTGTTGTGGAGATAACTGCCGTTCCTATCTGATTAGCATGTCCCGGATACATTTGCCTCACGGAAACTATCGCCCAAAATCTTCCTGTTGATTCAGGAGGAATATAAACCGACTGAATTCCGGGTATCTTCATATTTTCCAGATCTGTCCATAAAGTTGCGGTTCTGTTTAATGATTGAATCATGTGCGTATCTGTGATCGGTTTTCCTACCATTGTCGACCAGAATATATAATCGTTTCTCGTATATACTCTTTTAACATCAAGCCACGGTTTCGGCCATTCATCACTCTTTTTGCCTGAATAATAACCTGTATATTCACCCAGAGGGCCTTCCTGTCTGAACTTTTCAGGATCTGTTTCAATTTCGCCTTCCAACACAATTTCCGCATTTTTATCAAACGGAAGACCAGTATATTCAGATTCAATAATCTCGATCGGCTCTTTTCGCAATGTTCCCATTATGTCAAACTCCGATACACCTGCAGAAATCAGAGCAGATCCGGTCAAAAACCCTAACGGATCACCGCCGATAACCATAAGAGCCGGCATCTTTTTTCCCATTTTTTGGTATTTTTTCAACATGAAATCGGCATGTTTTCCCTTGATTATCTGTATTCCGCAGCTTTTATCATCAAGAATCTGCATCCTGTATGTTCCGCAATTAACCCATCCGGTTTCAGGATCTTTTGTCACAAGATAATGCGTTGTGCCGATAAATCGTCCTCCGTCTTCCGGATACATAAAAGGAACCGGAAAATTGAACAGATTCACATTGTTCCCTTCCACTATTTTATCTAATATCGGCCCGGTTTTCACCTTCACAGGCGGAATATGCTTCTTTGTTGACAGCTTCATCCATTCACGGGACATTTCGCACATACTGGTTCCCGGTTTCATTCCGAGTGCTATAGCCAGGCGCTCTTTGGATGAGAATGCACCTGTCAGAACAGGATTTTTATAATCCTTTACATTATCAAACAGCAATGCATGTCGATCTTTCTCATCATTTATAATCGATATATGAGAAAGCTCCAAATTCCAATCAACCTCTTTTTTTACCCTTTTCAACTCACCTGCATTTTCACATTTTTTGATAAACTCTCGTAAATCCAAGAAATCCTCCTATTTAACTAATTTTTACTCCATTAATAAGATTGTTTAATATAATATTCATAACATCTGTAGGCTTACCTGTCTTATCCGATAAATCCTTTTTTTTGTTCCAAATTGATTCAGGGCGAACCTGAAGTACAATCACATTTTCAGGAAACGATAAATCTTCATCTACCCCAAACTCTATATCGTATGCCTTGCCGTAATAGTTTTCTATCCTTACTGCAGTTTTCGCAAGATATGTCAGTTCCTGCTTTGTCAGGGCGGACTTTTTCCTGTGTTCATTATCTACATCTATTTCCTTTATATTGCTCCCGTTTGCCTCATATACGCATTTTATCTCTTTGCTGCCGAGTGTAGTTTTTATTAGCTCAAGTGTAACCTTGTCGATCAGATATGTATCGGGCGTAACAAGACCGGAAACTACCGCTTCCCCTAATCCATAGCTTGCATCAATGGAGACCTTGGAAAGATCTCCATTGACTGGATTTAGTGTAAAGATAACCCCGGATATTCTTGAGTGAACCATCTTGGGAATACCCACACCTATGTTGAACAATACTCCTATTCCTCTGTTGATACGATAATGAATCGCCTCTATATTGTATGAACTTGACCAGCATTTTTTTATGTAGCGAGTAAGATCTTTATCACCTCTGATATTAAGATATGTCTCCATCTGTCCCGGCATACTTACTCCGCCGCTTGATCTCACAGCCACCGGAACTTTATCGAGATTACATTTTTCACATAATCTGTGGTAATTTTCTAAAATATCTTCCTCAATTTCTGATGGAATCTCGGCTGATTCAATATCATTCATAATAATTCCACTTAAATTTTTTATATTCTCATCTGTAGCTTCTTTGAACTCTTCCTTCACCAGTCGGTTAATCCTCGATTTGATACTGGTTTTTTCTATGAAACTGTCATTTGCATAAATGGTTATTGCAAAGCCGGGACTTACAGGAATTCCCGCATGAATCATTTCTCCAAGGTTTGCATTTTTTTTGCCTACTAATCCATAATTGCTGCCCCGCAACCTATCATACCAAATAGTGTATAGCTGATCTAAGTCTCTCATATACTCCTCTGTCTATAATTCATCTGCGTTCAACTATTTTAACTGTTCCTTCGTTGCCGTCGATTCTTATAAGATCACCTGTTTTGATGACTGAAGTAGCATTTCCTGTTCCAACTACAGTAGGAAGTCCGTACTCCCTGCAAACTATAGCCGCATGGCACATAGGCCCTCCAACATCCGTCACTGCTCCTATAATTTTCGTAAAAACAGGTACCCAGCTTGGCGATGTAGTAGGTGCTACCATAATTTCACCTTTCTCGAGCTGTTCTAACTGTTCAACCGTTCTAATAACCCTCGCCTTTCCTTCAACTATACCTGCCGATCCCGGCGATCCGTGAAGTTCGGTAATATCCTCAGAAGTTGTACTTTCAAGTGAACGGAGCCAATTCTTTAGAACACCGGTAGTAACACCCCAGAGCACTATGGTAAACGGCTCGGTTACAACCTCAGGCGGTGTTCCCAATGCAGGCGGAGGCGTCCATTCTTGAAATTTTTTCATTATAAGTTTACGTTTTTTGATCTTCTCAGGCCAGTATGTTCTTCCGGCAGGTATAATGCCTGTCGCCCATGCGCGCACCAGATCATCTATTAGTGATTTCACTTCAAATCTATTTAGATACCAAATATCTTCAACATCATCTATTATTTTGTTGTTCACAAAAATCTTTGCCAGTTCTCTCACTTTTCTCCAGAATACCGAATGAAACCAATTCTCTACATAAAACATATGATTTTCTACATAAGGAAATACTCTTCTTGCTATCTTAAGGGTTTCCTTGAAAGCGGCTTTCTGATCTTTATTTTTTATGAGGCTTATATATTTTTCCACGATTTCATCACGTTCTTTTATTAACTTTTCAGTGTGTCGTGACGGATCTTTGCCCTCTTTGATAGTTGTGATATACATATTGATTGATGAAAGCGGAATATCAAGATTGTCATTCCAACTTCCATGATGATGGTACCATCCTGTTCCTGTAGATATAAAAAACCACGGGTACCTTGCTTTTTCGAGTGCATCAAGCCAACTTGTTCCTTTATCGCTCTTTTGCAACTCTTTTGTCAACGCATCAAATCTTTTATGCGACACTATTACCCGGTCAATTTTAAGTTCAATTGCAAGTTTAGCAAGTTTTACCAGTTCCGCATCGGGTCTATACATAACCGTATCAATGCCCGATACCATTTTTGTAAGGTTATGCATTGGAATATCAGGGAATATTCCATTTGCGGTATTGATAAAAGTCACATAAGCAGCGTATCCGAGATTCAACATCTCAAAGTGATACTGCCAAATTTTGAATCCCATGTTTATCAGCTCGTCATATTTTATACCGAGATTATATCCGCTGCTTAAACCTATGCTATCAAATACGATATTTTCATCCTCTATCTCCGGCAGATCAGGAAAAGAAATATTCTCAAGTTCGATTATAAGTTCTTTTGTTTTATCGACCCACTTATCGTAGATCTTATCCCAGTTTTCATAATAATATCCTGCCCTTTTCTGAAACAGCGGAATCCTCGATTCGATCTCCTTGGGATCTGTAATTCCAACAGGAGTTATATAAACATATCCATTGACCATTCTGTGATCTATGCCTTTTGCAGGAGGCACCATAAAAACTCTCGTATTGTATTGAGATAGTGCCAAATACCACGCTTCATCCCATATAAGATCAAACGGATAGTGCGGCTCCGGATAGTGAAGCCCGTCATAAAACCATAACTGGCTGCTCTCATATTCCATCCTTTCCTTATCTGTCTTTGAAAACTGATAATAAAAAGGATACATCTCTTCCCATCCTTCTGTTCCTGGAATCGGTTTTACCTCATGCGGATCCAAAAACTTATTTGCCATTTTAACCCCCTCTTTTTTATTTAATTTATAATGTTATCCATCGCGGCTTTTCAAATCTTTCTGTTGACCGTAGAATCCGGTTTGAATAATCGATTATAAGCTCCTTTTTTAGTTGCTTTTCCAATGCTCTGAAACTTTCGTTGTTCATCAATCTTGCTATGTCATAAGGATCCTTAAAACTCATTTCAAGCAGATAATCAGAAGTTCCACCATACAAAATATGCCACTCTTCTGTAAGCTCAACAAAATCAATTTTACCGATTACTTCAACTGCCTTTTTTATAAATGCTCGATACAACTCTTTTTTATCAGGTTTTACCGTATAATAATGATTCCACTTCCACACACCCTCTTGTATCTTATATTTCTCCAAACCGGTTCTGCCTGTCGATATTGCAAGCAAGCTCCTCTTGTTATCTACATAATTCAGCAATTCGTTATTTAAGTTTATAAAACTCTCATTATGCACGCATTCATTTATTGTGCTTAGATCATTAGCGGTAAAACATGCAATGGTCGATGGGCCCACGCCCACCTCGACATAATATCCGCCGACAATTTCCAATCCTGCAACTTTAGAGCCCGGATTGTATTTATTTATGACAAATGAGGAATATTCGTCTTCCTTTGTTCTAATTACATCCCAATACTGAACGTATAGAATATTCATTAAACCTCCTGAATAATTTTCTTCTTCTCAAGGAAATGCTAATGATAAATATAGAACAAATCAAGTTAAATTAATTTATTACTAATATAAGATTTTTTATGAAGTTTTTACTCTTTGTGATAAGATAGAAATGAATATCGGCTTTTAAGCGGTCTATCATCTGCTGCTATGCCAAAAATTTTAAGAAAGATTATATTGTCTGTTTATAATTTATCTAACTCTTTTCATATACGATTGAACGCATTCTATAAAATATCTCATTTTGAAATTATCATGCTCTTTTTTGTACAGCATCAATTTTATATCCATGAAAAATTTCATATTCCTGTTCATTGTTACTTTTTTTAGTGTTCCGGCATCAAGTTCATTTTTTACGGTAGAAATCGACAGAAAACTAATGCCCCTGCCTGCAAGTACCAGCTTTTTTATAAGATCGGAATTCTCACATTCCATACGAATCGACAATTTTACCTTTCTGAATCTTTTTTGAATATATTTTCTTGTCGCTGATTCGGCATCTCTCATTATGATAGTTTCGTTCAATATATCAGCGATAGTAACTGCTTTTTTTTGCTGTATCGGATGATTGGGCACCGATACAAGACAGATTTCCTCCTTGCCGAGCGGTAAGACCATAATTTTCTTTTTATTTATGCGGCCGGATGCTTCTCCTATAATAATGATATCAAGCTTCTGATTCTGCAATTTTCTAAAAAGATTTGCAGAGCTGTCTATATCAATTTTTATCCGCATAACAGGGTATTTAATTCTATATTTATTAAGAACTTCAAAAAGTAATGTCTTAGAATAGGCAAAGGTAATTCCGATTCTCAGCTTTTCCGACTGATTCTCATCTATCTCCAAAAGCACCTCTTCCGCGTCATCTAATATGCCAAAAATCTTTTCAAGGTATTTTGTTAAAATTCTGCCTCTGGTCGTAAGCAAAAAATTTTTCTTATCGGCTATAAGCTTTATCTTTATATTCTTTTCTAAATTATTTACCTGCATAGTTACGGCAGGTTGAGTTAGATAGAGTCGGTTGGCTGCTTCAGAAAAGCTTTTTTCTCTGGCAACTACATAAAAATAATAAAGTTGTTTTAGGTTTTCCTTGAGTCTGAGAGTCATCCCTCCCCCTATTTTTTAGAATAATTAGTGCATTGACAACTTGCCAATTTTTAAATATTCGATTAATATAATTTGTCCATACCGCTAAACTTTCATCTTGAGAGACTGTTCGCTTGATGGGATAAACAGAGCAAAATTGTTAAATGGGATGATATACTTGTTCAAAGACAACAGGAATATTCATAGACGCTTTTAAACAATTATTTTTTCTATCAAAAAGATATTAATATAGATACAAAACAAATCAAGTTAAATCAATTCATAATTAAATAAAGTCCTTTATAATAAAAATTTTAGTTTTGTTTTAGGCACAGACATTTGTCGGTTTAATTAACTTGTAATCTGTTAAAACCTCATTTG
>CAZAPZ010000036.1:0-14799 GCA_964487285.1 uncultured Campylobacterales bacterium
AGGAAGTTTTAAATGTTGAGTTTTAAATTGAACCAGTCGATTCAGGAAAAATATGCCATTTCCTCTTATAAAATAGCCGGGGAAGATAATTTCAAATGTTAAAGAGAAAAGAGTTGACGGTGCTTCATAGCAATGGCAAATAGGAATCGAAAATCGTGCACTTTTCTCTACAATCTTCAGCAAGCCCAAGATTTTATTCTTAAAATATTATGAATAAATGGTTATTTTTACAGATCAACGGATTGAGCGGACATAACCTACCTGTTGACCAAATTGTAATATTAATGGCTAAATATATGCCGTATCTATTTATTCTGTTTGCAATTTATCTATTCGTAAATAAAAAGACCGTTTCAATAGTATCTATTCAGGCTGCTGTCATCGGACTTATTGTAAACTGGATTATCGGCCTTATCTATTTTGAGCCGCGTCCATTTGTTAGCGGCATCGGACATGCAATCATCAGTCATTCAGCCGATGCATCGTTTCCATCCGATCATACAACACTAATGGCAGCCATTGCCGTTTCATTACTATTTTATAAAAGATGGATAGGTGTCTTGTTCCTTCTGCTTGCACTTGTCGGCGGTTTATCAAGGGTCTATGTAGGCATTCATTATCCGTTTGATATAGGGGCATCATTTGTGGTTGGATTTTTTTCTGCTATTTTTGCAAGAAAATTTTTTAAAATAGATGATAAACTTTTTAGTATTGCACAAAAGAAAATTAGTGATAAAATAACGAAAAAAATTTAATATTCTGTCGGCATAGACGGATAATTTTGAGCTTGCAGACTGTGATTTGTTATAATATTATTTTTTATAGGAGAATGAGTTGTGAATAAATTGTTAAAATGCTTTAGAAAAACCGCTATAATTGTATAAAAATGAAATCTGTTAAAATTGGCATAGCAGGCTTGGGTACTGTTGGATCGGGTGTTGCAAAAATTCTTCTTGAGAATGAAGAAAGCTTGTACAGACACATCGGTTTTAAGCTTGAATTAAAACGAATTGCAACTCTCGCTAAAAGTAATCTTGCACCGGATAATATTAAGGGACTAATTGTAGATGATATAAGCTCTTTATTCGTTGATGATATTGATATAGCGGTTGAAACTATGGGCGGCATTGACACCGCGAGGGATTTTATTGAAACCGCACTCAAAAATAAAAAAGGTGTAGTCACGGCAAACAAAGCTCTTCTTGCTCAATACGGATCGGAAATGATTCAAATAGCCCGTGAACACAACTCAGAGCTGGCGTTCGAAGCGTCTGTTGCAGGCGGAATTCCTATTATTAGAGTGCTTAAGAACGGCTTGGCATCCGATAATATAATATCTATTAGAGGAATTGTTAACGGAACGGCTAATTTTATACTCTCGAGAATGCTTTCGGAAAAGCAGAATTTTAACGATGCTCTGTTATTCGCACAAAATGCCGGATTTGCAGAGAAGAATCCGTCATATGATATTGATGGCATTGACTCGGCTCATAAATCCGTTATCATTGCACTTGTTGCTTTTGGATTTGCAGCAAAATTCAGTGATATTTGGTATGAAGGAATACGCGATATTACATATCAGGATCTTAAGATGGCTTATGATCTTGGTTATAAAATAAAACTTATTGCGACTGTTAGAAAGTCTAAAGGGAAATTAGATATGAGAGTTCACCCTACAATGATTAAAAAGGATGATTTTCTTGCAAAAACCGACGGCGTATATAATGCTATAACCGTAAAAGGCAGCTATTCAGGCAAAACAACATACATTGGCAAAGGTGCCGGATCACTTCCTACGGCAAACAGTATTGTTGCAGATCTAATTCAGATGGCTAAAAGAATGAGGTATGGCGGATTTGGAACGGTGTTTCCATCCGGGTTTGCAAATCTCAACCGTTTTGAGCTGGAAAAAAGAGAAAATCTAAGATTGAGATATTATCTCAGGTTTGGTGTGGCAGATAAACCGGGTGCACTTTCAAATATAACCGGAATATTGGGAAAAAATGATATAAGCATACATTCCATGCTTCAGATAGGAAGAAATGGAAACGGTTTTGTACCGCTTATTATGATGACTCATGTTGTAGATGAAGATGCCGTATTAAGAGCAGTAAGAGAAATTGATGAGCTTAATATTACTGCAAAGCCTACGCTATTAATAAGAATTATGGATAATGAATAAACAGCTTTGGGGAGGGCGATTCGATAAAAAGCCCACCGAACTTATGAAACAATTCAATGCATCCATAGATTACGATAAACGATTGTGGAAAGAAGATATTGAGCAGTCTATGGCACATGTAAATATGCTTAGTAAATGCAAAATTATTAGTGATGAAGATTACTCTCAGATTGTTGACGGGCTAAACCGAATAACCGATGAGATAAAAAGTGGGAAATTCTCCTTCAACATTAGCGACGAAGATATTCACATGAGTATTGAAAAACGTTTAATTGAGCTTAAAGGCGATTCTGCCAAGAAAGTTCATACCGCAAGGAGCAGAAATGATCAGGTTGCCACTGATTTTAGACTTTTTGCAAAAAAAGCGGCTAAAAAAGTTTTAAAAAATCTGTTTTCCCTGCAAAGAGCCTTGTTAAAACTGGCAGAAACGAATTTAACCTTGGCTATGCCCGGATTTACCCATCTGCAGCATGCTCAGCCTGTTTTAGTCGCACACTGGATTATGGCTTATTATGAGATGCTGACACGTGATGCCGAACAGTTTTTCATGAGTTTAAAATTATCGGATTCTCTGCCTTTGGGAGCAGGTGCAATCGCAGGAACATCATTTCCAATTGATAGATTTTTAGTCAAAAAGAGGTTGGGTTTTAACAGCGTCTCCAAAAATTCTATAGATGCTGTTTCCGACAGAGATTTTGCATTGAACTTTTTGTTTTCATCTTCCGTATGCGGTATGCATATATCTCGTTTGGCCGAAGAGCTTATTCTTTTTGCCACAAGTGAATTTGGATTTATTAAACTGCCCGAAGAGTACAGCACCGGCTCATCTATGATGCCTCAAAAGAGAAATCCCGATGCGCTGGAACTTATAAGAGGCAAAACCGGAAGATTATACGGCAACCTTGTGAGTCTGCTTGTTGTTATGAAGTCGCTGCCTTTGGCGTATGACAAAGATATGCAGGAGGACAAAGAGCAATTTTTTGACAGCTTTGACACTATAAATAATTCCCTTCTAATTTTAAACGGCATTATATCAAAGCTTCAATTCAACAAAGAAAGACTTGACAATTCTTTAAAAAAGGGATTCATAACCGCAACCGATCTTGCTGATTATCTTACCAAAAAAGGCATCCCATTTCGCCAGGCACACAAAATTACAGGAGAGATTGTAAAAAAATTAGAATCTGACGGAAAAGATTTTGAGTCGGCAGACATAAATGAACTTAAAAAATATTCTGATAAAATAGATGATGATTTAAGCAGCTGTCTTTCGATCTCAAACTCTGTAAATTCAAGAAGAAGCTATGGCGGAACATCTAAAGATCAAGTTCTTTATCAAATTAAAGATGCATACAACTCCTTAGATAATCGGGAGCTTCGCCTAAACCATCTATTTTTCGATTATCTTAAATCACCAAAACCGACAGTAGATGCTGTTGTATTAAAAAAAGATAAACTGCTTTTAATAAAAAGAAAATACGAGCCGTTAGGCTGGGCTTTACCGGGTGGATTTATAGAATACGGTGAGTCGGCAGAGGAGGCTGTGGAAAGGGAACTGCGGGAAGAAACAGGATTAAAAGTTGTCAACTTGAACCAGTTTCATACCTATTCGTCGCCGGATAGAGATGAAAGAGTTCATACGATGAGCGTTGTTTTCATTATAGAGACTGCCGGCAATGAAGCTGCCTTAGATGATGCAGCGCAGTTGGGATGGTTTTCATTGGATAATCTTCCTGACTTAGCTTTTGATCATAAAAAAATTCTGGATGATGTGAGGTCCGGAATTCAGAGCCAGGGGATAAGTTTTAAGATTTAAAAGAAAAGATTCAAGATGCCGGGTTTTTGGTTTTAGGTGAACAAACGAGAAGAAAATAGATTATAGGAGATATTGCGCCTACTTCCGCAGTGATGTTAGGAAATAGGAACAGCATGTTTTCTTGGTATTTTCCAGAACACCGAATCCAGAACACCGAATCCAGATATGATGGAGGAAATTTATGCTTGTTTACACTGAGGTAATGGTTGCGTTTATACTTTTTTTAATCGTTTTTACAGGTATGCTCGTAGTTTCCAGGTGGCTTGCTCCGAAAAACCCATATAAAGAGAAGCTTGATATTTATGAATGCGGCTCTCCTATTCTTCAAAGCGGATATGTAATGAATATTAAGTACTACCTTCTTGCTATTATGTTTACACTTTTTGATATCGAAATCCTTTTCATAATCCCATGGAGTGTATATGCAAGAGAACTCGGAGCGGTAGGCTTTATAGAAATAGCACTGTTTGTTGTTCTGCTATTTGCAGGGTATATTTATGCATATTTGAAGGGAGCACTAAAATGGCAATAGAAAATGCATTTATCACAACAAAACTTGATAGACTTGTCAGCTGGGGAAGGCGGTCATCTTTATGGCCTATGACTTTTGGTCTCGCATGCTGCGCTATTGAAATGATGTCAACAGGCGCAGCACGTTTCGATTTAGACAGATTCGGTATTGTTTTTCGTGCGTCTCCAAGACATTCGGATGTGATAATTATAGCAGGAACATTAGCAAAAAAAATGGCTGTTGCCGCACGGAAGGTTTATGACCAAATGCCGAATCCTAAATGGGTGATTTCTATGGGAAGCTGTTCGAATACAGGAGGACCTTATGATACCTATAGCGTTGTGCAGGGCGTTGATACTATTATGCCGGTTGATGTATATGTTCCGGGCTGCCCGCCGTCTCCTCAAGGACTTATGTACGGTATAATGCAGCTTCAGAAAAAAATAGATAAAGAGGGGTCTTTAAATGCCTGATACGGGAAATGTTATGGCAAGAACGGTTGATTATTTAAAAAAACTTTATCCTGGCTCCGTAACGGATGTAAAAAGAAAGAGACTTGGAAGAATTAGAAGGGACTGGACAATCACGGTAAAACTTTCAGCTGCATACAAAGTATTGAAGGCGTTAAAAAATTATCCTGCCGGGAATTATGATTTTCTTGTTTTTATAACAGCTATTGATACACAAAAAGACCCTCGTTTTACTGTCGTCTATCTTATTAGATCCATCTATCTATCGCGTCAAATTACGATTGAAATACCCGTTGCAAAAGGTGAAACGGTAAAAAGTGTATATGATATATGGCGTGCGGCTGATTTTGACGAGAGAGAAACTTATGACATGTTTGGTATCCATTTTGAAGGACATCCGAATATGAAGAGAATATTGATGCCTGAAGATTGGGAAGGATTTCCTTTAAGGAAAGATTATCCGCTGAAAGGCAACCAATTCAGCGACACTTACCTTGATGGAAAGCTCTCTAATGGGCAGCTGAAAAAACCAAAGCATGTAAGAATGCCTTAAGGATGCATTATGAGTATTGAAAAAAGAGAGATGCTTATAAATATGGGTCCTCAACACCCGAGTACACATGGCGTGCTGAGAATGATCCTGCGCTTAGACGGTGAAAAAGTCGTTGATGCCGAACCTGATGTAGGTTATCTTCATAGGGGTTTTGAAAAGTTAGCGGAAAATATGCTGTATCAGCAGTTCGTAACTTATACCGATAGACTTGATTATATTGCAAGCATGAATAACAACCAATCTTATGCTATTGCAGTTGAGCGGCTTATTGGTATTGAAGCTCCACCTCGAGCCCAAGCGATTAGGGTTATAATGAGCGAGCTTAATAGAATTAGCTCGCATCTTGTCTGGCTTGCAACTCATGCCTTAGATATTGGTGCAATGACCGTGTTTTTGTATTGTTTTAGGGAAAGGGAAGCCGCTGTTGATCTGTTTGAGGCCGCAGCAGGAAATCGTCTTAACTATAATTATTCAAGAATCGGAGGTGTCGCATTTGATCTGCCGAAAGGCTTCAAGGAGAATCTTCAGAAATTTTTGGATATTTTTCCTGAGAAATTAGATGAGTATCATAGATTATTAACAAAAAACAGAATATGGATGTCAAGAACAAAAGAAGTCGGAATTTTAACAAAAGAGCAGGCGGTAAACTGGGGTGCAACAGGGCCGGTTTTGAGAGGTTCGGGTGTTAAATGGGATATTAGAAAAGAGTTTCCGTATGACGGATATGAGAATTATGATTTTGATATTCCCACAAACGATGCAGGCGATGTATATGGCAGATATCTTGTTAGAATGGAAGAGATGCGCCAAAGCCGTAGAATAATTCGGCAGGCTATAAAACATCTTCCTGACGGTCCTGTAATATTGGCTGATTCGCCATATGTGAGCCCAACAAAAGACAAGATAATGACGGAAAACTTTTCACTTATGAAACACATGGTTCTTATAATAAAAGGCATGAAAACACCTGTTTCCAGCCTCTATTCATCTACGGAGAACCCAAAAGGAGAACTTGGATTCTACATAGTATCGGATGGCAGCGGGAAACCATACAGACTCAAAATAAGAGCACCGTCTTTTATCAATATTTCAGCAATGCCAACTATGCTAAAAGGCGGCTATATTGCTGATGTTGTTTCAGTGATTGGAAGCATAGATTTTGTTTTTGGGGAGAGTGATAGATAATGACTGATATAAATTTTTTTATAGACGGCATGGCCGTTAGTGCAAAACCTGGCGAAACTATACTTCAGGTCGCAACGAGATATGGAATTTATATACCTGCGATCTGTTACTCTGATCGTTTTTCGTCTCCCATAGGAGCTTGCAGAATCTGCATAGTAGTTATCGAACAGCTTCCTGAAAAGGAACTTAGAACAGATCTTGCAGGTCATCATCCTGTTTCAACGGGTAAATGCTCAAGACCTATGCCATCATGTGTTATGAAACCTAAAGCAGGGACATATGTGTGGACAAATACAGATGCTCTAAAACAAGCAAGAGCCGATATTGTTAAAAGATGGGATCGCTACCATCCTCTTCAATGCGGTGTGTGTGATGCATCAGGTGAGTGTGAGCTGCAGGATGCTAATCTTGAATTTAACATTACCGAAGGATTGGAACAAGATTTTGATAATTTTCCGCAGAAGACTATTTTCAAGGACTGGCCTATAGTTAACAACGATACAAATCTCTGTATTCAATGTAAGAAGTGCGTCAAGGTTTGTGATGACGTGATGAATGTTAAAGCGCTTGCTCTTGTTAAAAGAGATGGAGGATATTTTGAAATTGATACGGTTGACGGCTTACCGCTTGATTGTGAATTTTGCAATCAGTGTATAGATGTATGTCCGACAGGTGCTTTAGAATCCAAATTTTTTATGTACAAGGCTAAGGCATGGGAAGTCGATCATATTAGATCTCACTGTTTTTTTTGTCCTGCCGGATGTGAGCTTGAACTAAATGTTAAAAATAATAATATATTGAGAATCACAAGTCATCTTTCGAGTTTCAACGACGGCAATTTGTGCAACCTCGGATCATTTGCATACGATCTTAACACAAGCGGCAGATTAAACGGAGCATTTGCCGGCGGTAATGAGATCCTTTTAAGCGCTGCATTAGATAAAGCTTATTTAAGTTTGAAAAATATAGTTGACAAATATGGCAAGGATTCGATCGAAATAATATGCGATTCATCTATAAGCAGCGAATCGATGGTATCGGCGAAATGGTTTGCAGAGTTGATTGGAGCAAGTTTAATCTTTCCTGACGCATCAGGTGCCGTAAAATTGCACAATTCTTTAGCATCTTTCGGACTCTTAAAAAAGCATTCATACGATGACATTAGAAATAGTGATACAATCTTTGTCCTTGGCTCAGACGTAACTAATTCAATACCTCTTCTTGACTGGATAATAACAAGGAGTAAGAGGTCTAAAAAGAATACCGGAGAATTAATTCTTGCTAATTGGAGAGAAAGCAAATTAGATTCGCTTAAACCGATAAAATTAAAATATCGGTTTGGAAATGAAACCGAATTACTACTCTTTTTGATTAAAAAGATAGCTGAGAAAAACAGTGCCGATTTGAGTGTCATTGAATCAATGCCCGATTACAATCTTCTGATTGAAAAAACAGGAATAGATGAGGAATCGATTGATGCTGCTGCAAGTCAGATTATCGGCGGCACACTTTCGATAATGGTTGATAATCATCTGCTTGAAAAAGATGGTATTTCAAAGCTGCTTTCCATACTCGCTTTAACCGCTAACAAAAGTTCCGAATCCGTAAGTTTCTGGCCTATTAGTAGAAAAGCAAACATTATGGGTGCAGTTAATATATCGTCAGGGCAAAACTCCATTACTAATGAAGAATTCAAAAAGAAGCTTATGGAAAAAAAGCTCTATGCAGTTATCTACATTGGTAATGACATTGAAAGAAGCATACCCGCAAGTGAAATAGCAGAAATGAAAGATATAGAGCTTATGATACAGCTCTCAACTCATGATATTTCTTCTTTGAAAGTAAAAGAAACGATATTATTACCAGTTAAAACCGATTATGAAACAAGCTCTCACTTTGTTAACCTTGAGGGCAATTTAATAGGTGTCCAAAAAGCGGTAGATCAAAATAATAACTCTATTTTATCTATTCAGAAGATAATAGAGATGCTGGCACAACGATTTGACACAAAGATGGGTAATATCAAACTTTACATTGATGATAAAGTTACCGCAAAAAAGAATTCGCACTATAAATATAGCGATGATAAAAGCATTGGATTCAAAAATTATCCATATAAGCTTGTTATAAAAGAAGATCGATTCAGGTCAGATGTTTCAACATCATACGGAAGCGGGCCTACAATTGCCAGAGAGAATGGATATGCCGAGATAAGTGAAGATATTGCAACATTGCTTGACATTAAAACTGGAGATATGATAAAATTGATGTCCGGAGTTGCTGAGATTAAAACATCGGCATTGGTTTCAAGCCAATTGCACGGAAACATCGTAGCTGTTCCGGAAGGCTTTATTGATATAAATCCGATGCTGCTGTTTTCGGCCCGTACTCTGTATGAACCGATAAACATCAACAAAGTTGGAGAGAAAAATGAATAGTTTGGTTTTAACATTTCTGATATTTCTGATAAAATCTTTACTCTTTTTTGTAATGATTACTCTCTTTGTTCTTGGAGCAACATGGTATGAGAGAAAAGTTATCGGCCACATGCAGCAGAGAATAGGTCCTAAAAGAGTAGGGTGGTATGGACTTATGCAGCCGATAGCTGATATGATAAAGGCTTTTTTTAAGGAGGACAGTATTCCAAGAGGAGCAGATAAGCTGTTATTCTGGGCTGCTCCCGCTATAGGTGCATTGTTTGCGTTTATGGCTGTCTTAGCCATTCCGTTAGGTCCTCCGATAACGATTTTTGGTGTAACGATAACTTTAGATGCGATTCATCTTCCTTCGGGAATACTTTATATCATTGCAATGTTGTCGCTTGTTTCATTTGGAACGATATTTGCGGGTTTATCAACCACCAATAAATACTCTATCATTGGTGCCGAACGTGAGGTAGCTCAAGTTATAAGCTATGAACTAATTATGATATCTGCACTTCTAAACCCGATAATAATGGCTGAAACATTGAATATAACCAAAATAGTTGAAGCTCAATCTAATCTTTGGTTTATTTTTTATCAGCCTGTTGCATTCATAATTTTTCTTATAAGTATGTTTGCCGTAGCTTCGAGAGTTCCGTTTGATCTTCCTGAGGCTGAAAATGAACTGGTTGCAGGCCATATGACAGAATTCACGGGAATGAAATACGCTTTATTCTTTTTCGCTCAATACATTATTATATTTTTAGTTTCTATGATTGCAGCACTTTTTTTTCTCGGAGGCTGGCTTGGTCCTTCATTTTTACCGCCGTTTATGTGGCTATTTATAAAATGGGCAATTTTCGTATTTCTTTTCACATGGAGTTGGGCAACATTTCCGCGCTATCGTTATGATCAGCTTATGAATATCAGTTGGAAAATCTTGCTTCCAATTGTGATTATTAATATCCTCTGGACAGGTTTTGCCGTTCAGATCGGACTTCCTTATTTTCATTAAGGATTAGGAGGAAATAGTGTTATTTAAAGATTTAAGAAAGGGTTTGGCTGTTACTATGGGCTATCTGTTTAAAAAGCCTGTGACTGTGCAATATCCTACGGAAAAGTTAATACCTCCTGAAAGGGCACGATGGAAACACTATCTTGGAAAATTTCCCGATAGCAAGATAAGATGCATAGACTGCGGTTTATGCGAGCGTGTGTGCCCTCCGAAAGTGATCACAATTACGCCTAAGTTTCTTGATGATGGCACAAAAACAGCGGCAACATATGAGATTGATCTCGGGCGCTGTATGTATTGCGGTTACTGTGTTGAGGTATGTCCTGAGCTTGCCATACTTATGAGTTCTAAAAATTATGAATTTTCAAAATACGACAAGGCGATGCTTATTTATCAGAAAGATGCACTGCTTGAGAATCTTGACGAAACGGGAGATCAAAATGATTAACGCAATTACATTTTATCTGCTTAGCTTTTTGCTGGTCGGTTCATCACTAATGGTGATATTTAACAAAAATCTTTTTCACGCAGCATTTTGGCTGATTCTGTTTTTCCTATTTTTTTCAGGCATTCTTTTTACACTTTCCGCTCCTTTCCTTGCGCTTGCAGAAATAATAATTTATTCGGGTGCTATTGGAGTAATGATTATATTTGCAGTAATGCTTACAGGCAAATATACGGAATTTGATATTAACGGACGTACATTCATAGGTATTTTAATAGCCTTTGTTTTTGTGGTTGAATTGTTTTTAATTATACATAATCAAACCGAATCTTTCTCAAATTTCAGCACAGCTTTTGTGGGTGGCAGTAACGCGAGGGCAATTGGCATAGAACTATTTTCCAAATATTTATTGCCGTTTGAAATTGTAGCCATACTACTGCTTGCAGCTTTGTTTGGCTCTGTTGTGCTCGCAAAAAAGGATCAAAAATGATTACGCCTATTTATTACATAGTTTTATTACTTATTCTTTTGGCCATAGGCTCCGTAGGTGTGATAATAAGAAAAAATTTTATAATGATACTTATGAGTCTTGAAATTATGATGAATGCTGCAAGCGGACTTTTTGTGGTCGGCAGTGGAATAACAGGCGATTTATCAGGACAAGTATTTTTTCTTTTCGCATCCGCTGTAGCCGCTGCTGAAACTGCAATAGGTTTGGCAATAGCAATAATTATATATAGAAAAAAACATTCAGTTGATACTGATCAATTTAGATCATTAAAGAATTAGAGGAGATTATGAAATTAATAGCATTGCTCATTCTTTTATTTCCGTTAGCGGGTTTTTTAATAAACGGTATATTTGGACGGTGGACAAAATCTCGAGCGGGCATTATCGGATCTGTCTCTATAGCATTATCCTTTTTTATGGCTATTGTCGCAGCTTTCAATTATCATGGTATAGCATTTGACAATATATATTACAATTGGATTAGTTCGGGAATTTTCGATGTACCATTTGGTTTAAGAATAGATTCGTTGTCTCTGACAATGATTTTTGTTGTAACAGGCGTCAGCACACTTGTTCATATATACTCAATTGGCTATATGAAGAACGATGAAGGCTACTCAAGATACTTTGCATTCTTAAACTTATTTGTACTTTCAATGCTGATACTTGTCCTCGCCGACAATTATCTGGTAATGTTTGTCGGATGGGAAGGCGTAGGTTTTTGTTCGTATATTCTAATCGGTCATTGGTACAAGAACCAGGATCCTCCAAAAGCCGGAATTAAAGCATTTATTGTTAATAGAATTGGTGACGCTGGTTTTATCATAGGTTTGCTTTTTCTTTTCAGGCATTTTGGAACATTAAATTATACAACTATTTTTAGCAACGCATCTACACTCAGCACAGGACTTGCAACCGTAATTACACTTTTCCTTTTTGTAGGTGCAATAGGTAAATCAGCTCAGTTTCCGCTGTATATGTGGCTTCCCGACGCAATGGAAGGTCCAACACCTGTTTCCGCTTTGATACATGCGGCAACAATGGTAACGGCAGGCGTTTATATGGTTGCAAGAAGCCATGTGCTTTACTCTATGTCGCCCATATCAAGCGAAGTAGTAGCATCCATCGGCGCATTTACGGCTTTTTTTGCGGCAACAATGGCGATTACACACAACGATTTAAAACGTGTTTTGGCATATTCTACTATCAGTCAGCTTGGTTATATGTTTATAGGTGTAGGAGTAGGCGTATATTGGGCCGGAATATTTCACCTGATGACACATGCGTTCTTCAAAGGACTTCTGTTTCTTGCGGCAGGCTCTGTTATGCATGCTATGCACGGCGTGCTTGATATGAGAAAGATGGGTGGAATAAGAAAACAAATGCCGCAAACAGCTCTTCTATTTATAGTAGGAGCTCTTGCCATATCAGGCATTCCACCATTTTCAGGATTTTTCAGCAAAGATACTATTTTAAGCGAGGCATTTAAACTCAACCATCCTATAATCTGGCTTGTCGGTGTTGTTACAGCTTTTATGACCGCGTTTTATATGTTTAGGTTGATATTTTTGACATTTTACGGTAAATCGAGAGTGCCAGCCGATCATCACCCGCATGAATCGCCTCCTATTATGACAATACCTATGTGGATTCTTGCGTTCTTTGCAATTGTCGGAGGCTTGGTTGGTCTGCATACTTCACATGGCATTCCTTTGGAAAATTTTTTATCGAGCAGTTTAGGCAGTGTTCCTAACGCAGTAGTTGCAGTAAATGACAATCTGCTTCTCGCTATATCGGTTCTGATGGGGGCAGGAGGCATTTTACTTGCATGGATAATGTATATTGCAGTTCCGGAACTACCTGCAAAAATGGCAAAATCGTTTAAAATATTATACCTCGGATGTAAAAACCTCTGGTGGGTTGACCAAATCTATAACTTCTCTTTTGTTAAGCCGTTGTGGTGGGTATCACGTAATTTCTTATGGAAAATTGTTGACGTGAAACTAATAGATGCAGCCGTTGACGACGCCGGATGGTCGGCAGTCTTTGTTGGAAAAACATTCAGGCTGCTCCAAACCGGTTTTATCAACAGCTATGTGACCTGGGTTTCTGCCGGAGTTGTTATTATGCTTGGTTGGGCTATATATAGCGGAGGTGTAAGATGAATATGTCAAGCTTTCCATATCTTTCACTTATACTGTTTTTTCCTCTTGCAGGTGCCTTACTATTGGCATTTGTGCCAAAGAAGGATACCCTTATAATAAAGCTTTTGAGTCTTTCATGGATTATAATTGAATTTCTGATCGCTGTACCTCTGTTTTTCAGGTTTAATCCAAACACATACAATATGCAATTTACCGAAAATTATACATGGATTAAGAGTATGCATATTCACTATTTTCTCGGTATCGACGGCATTTCGCTCTTTCTTGTCCTTTTGACTACATTTTTAATGATTTCCGCCCAGTGGTCAACATGGGAAGCTATAGACAAGAAGGTTAAAGAGTTCAATATCATGCTTCTTGTACTTGAAACAGGTATGCTTGGTGTTTTTATGTCGCTTGATGCTTTTATGTTTTACGTATTTTGGGAATTTGAACTCATACCTATGTATATGCTTATTGGAATATGGGGCGGAAAATTTCGTGTTTATGCGACAATGAAATTCTTTTTATACACATTTGCAGGATCGTTATTGATGCTTGTCGCTATTATGGCTCTCTTTTTCATCAACGGTCATTTTACCGGTAACTATACATTCAATCTTGTCGAACTGGCAAAAACACCCGTTCCGCTAAAATATCAAATATGGCTATTTCTTGCATTCTTCGTTGCATTTGCGATCAAAATACCTATTTGGCCGTTTCATACATGGCTTCCGTGGGCGCATGTTGAAGCGCCTACCGCAGGCTCGGTTCTGCTTGCCGGTATCTTACTAAAAATGGGTACTTATGGATTTTTAAGATTTAATCTGCCCATGTTTCCCGATATGGCGAGATTGTTTATCCCGTATATGGTTGTTCTGGGTTTGGTAGGTGTCTATTACGGAGCTTATGTTGCAATGGTGCAACCTGATATGAAAAAACTTGTTGCGTATTCATCGGTAAGTCATCTTGGCTATGTAATGCTCGGTATGTTTGCTATGAATAGCATAGGAATGGAAGGTTTCATTATACAGATGGTAAACCATGGTGTTTCTACAGGTGCTCTATTCCTCATAGTCGGCGTGATATATGAACGAATGCATACGAGACTTATTGATAATTACAGCGGACTTGCTGCAGTAATGCCTGCCTATGCTGTATTTGCCGGTATTTTTGTTTTTTCATCTATAGGCTTACCCGGAATGAACGGTTTTATCGGAGAGATTATGATTCTCATAGGCGTGTTTAAGCATAATATGTGGTATGGAATACTTTTGGCTCCTGCAGCTATTTTCTCTGCAACATATATGCTGGTTATGTATAGGAGAGTTTTTTTTCACAAGCCCAAACCTGAGCTTGTCCGCCTTTCCAAACAAGGCAAATTGAAAGACCTCACACTTAGGGAGTTCAGCTATTTTATACCACTTGTCATTGTAGTTTTCTGGATCGGACTTTATCCAAATTCATTTTTATCAAAAATACACACATCTTTAAATCACCTAATGGTGCAGGTGCATAGAACTGCGCCGGCACATTATTCGGTTA
>CAZAPZ010000037.1:0-14474 GCA_964487285.1 uncultured Campylobacterales bacterium
ACCGGTTAGCATCTCAAATTTTAATTTCTAAATCTCACCCAATCTTAGCCTTTTGTGTATCTGTTTATTGTGCAGTGGTCTCATTATCTTTGTTAGAATCTAATATTTCCTGTTAAAATTTACATTTCCTTAAAATTGTTAGTTTTTCTGCAAAAATTTCCGATTTAATATATAAAAATTCATTCGTGTTGCCAACCGTCTTTTTATTTGAATCCATATCGTATAATTCGTTTATCTCTATGGGAATAACATCTGCATTTTTTTTAAATAGTTCATATTTTCCAGGAATTATCTGATTTCTCAGTTTTATAAATATTTTATTATTTTGGCTATATTCAACCACTCCGACAAAACTGCAGTTTCTTTCATACCCTGACGACTTTAAATACTGCATCGGATGATTTTTGTAAAATCCCAGAGAATACGGTCTATGGCTTACTTTTTTTAATTCTTTAATATAAAATCCAAGTCTATTTTTAAAATTTCTTCCCTCTAAAATATCATCTATGGCCTTGCGGTAAATTGCCGTAGTTACAGCCGTATAATATACACTTTTCATTCTTCCTTCTATTTTGAGAGACTTTACGCCGGCATCAATAATTTCATCAAGGACTGGCAGGGCACACATATCGTATGAATTAAATATAAAACTACCCTCATCATGCTCTTGAACATATATTGGCTCATCCTTCCTTTTTTCCTCAACGAGGGTATATTTCCATCTGCAGCTTTGGGTACAATCACCGCTGTTTGCGCTTCTTTCATTCATATAAGCACTTAAAAAGCATCTTCCTGAATATGCCATGCACATAGATCCGTGGACAAATACTTCAAGTTTTACATTACTGCTTTTTGCAAATCTTCTTATATCTTCAATAGGCAGTTCTCGTGCCAGAACAACTCGGTCAACATTAAACTGTTTCAATAAGTTGGCTGCATACGAATTGGTTATATTTGCTTGAGTGCTGATATGAATCGGAATACTACTATATTCATTTACTATATTTAATACACCCAAATCTGAAATAATTAGAGCATCAGGAGGATAGTTGTTTAAAAATTTGATAAATTCTATGAGTTCATCAATATCTCTATCAAAGATATATGAATTAAGTGCAAGGTATAGTTTTTTACCGGATTTATGTACGAATTTTATGGCTTTTTGCAACTCGAGCTTATCAAGATTACCCGCCTTCGAGCGCAGGCCGAATAGCTTATATCCTGTATAAACAGCATCGGCACCGTAATTTATAGCTGTTTTTATTTTTTCAAAATTACCACCAGGGGATAAAAGTTCAAGATTATTTTTCATCAGAAAATTGAGTATAATAGCTAAAGATTTTTTTACAAATTAACTTTTAAGAGTTTCTCTTTTAGTTAGTTCTTAGGCTCTTATGGCTTTAGTGTGGAAAAACTATTACAACTAATGTGAAGAAAACTCCCAAAAACCTTTTGTTTATTTATATGTTCTTTTTCCTTGATGAAAAAGAATCAGAAAATCAAGATAGACATATCCAAGACTTAATCAGTTTTTCTTTTTTCCAAGATATGCTTCTTGAACCTTGTGAGATGATAATAGTTCTTCTGCGCTCCCGGCAATTACAATTTTCCCGACTTCAAGTACATAGCCTCTATCTGCAAGCATAAGAGCTAATCTTGCGTTTTGTTCAACTAAAAGCACCGTAACGCCTGAGTTGTTTATCTCTTTTATTACATTAAAAATTTTTTTAACTAAAATAGGAGCAAGTCCAAGACTTGGTTCATCAAGAAGAAGCATTTCGGGTTTGCTCATTAGAGCTCTTGCAATCGCAAGCATCTGCTGCTCTCCTCCGGACAAGGTTCCTGCAAGCTGCCGCTCTCTTTCTTTTAGTATAGGGAATAATGAATAAATCCAGCCGAGACGATTTTCATCTATCGACCGTTGCGTATATGCTCCGAGAAGTATGTTTTCCTTTACATTTAATATTCCGAATATTCTTCTCCCTTCAGGCGAATGGCTTATGCCCATTGGAACTATTTTATAAGCAGGTGTAGATGTTAATTCAAAATTTTTGTATCTTATACTGCCTTTTTTGATCTTTATCAATCCGCTCACAGCTCTTAATGTTGTTGTTTTGCCAGCTCCGTTGGCTCCGAGAATAGTAACAATTTCACCTTTATATATATCAAAGGATATTCCTTTAACCGCCATAATATTTCCGTATGATACTTCCATATTATCAACCGTTAGAATTTTACTGCTTTTTTTACCCAAGATAAGCCTCAATAACTTTCGGATCTTTTTGAATAGATTCAGGATCGCCTTCGGCAATTTTTTTACCAAAATTTATAACACAAAGCTCTTCAGTTGTATGCATTACCAAATCCATATCATGCTCAATTAGCAGGACGGTGACTCCCATCTTTTTAATTCTAAATATTGTATCGGAAAGTTCATTTGTCTCTTTTTCGTTAAGACCGGCGGCAGGTTCATCAAGTATTAACAATTTAGGTTCAGTTGCCAGAGCTCTTGCCATTTCTACTTTTCTTTGTATTCCATATGGAAGACTTCCTGCCTCGTTTTTGGCATAGTTTGAAAGACCGAAGAATTCCATTTGCTCTGCGGCTTTGAGCCAATTTTCTTTTTCATCTTTTTTGTAATACGGAGTATGCAGTATTCCTCCTATCCAAGATTGACGAGATTTAACATGGCGTCCGGACATAATATTTTCTGCGACACTCATCTGGGAAAAAAGCCTTATAGTTTGAAATGTTCTCACTATGCCCGATGAGGCTACACTATGAGGCGACTTGCCGGTGATCTCTTTGCCTTGCCATGTTATTTTTCCTTTTTCAGGTTTATAGATACCGGTGATACAGTTGAAAACAGTTGTTTTGCCGGCACCGTTCGGACCTATAATTCCAAAAACAATACCTTCCTTAATTGAAAAGCTTAGATTATCAATTGCAATTAGCCCGCCAAATCGCTTTGATAGATTTTCTACTTTCAGAATATGCATTTTAACTGCGGATATAGTCTGGAATTTTACCGAATTTGACAGGCCAAATACCCTTAGGTCTCAAAATCATAGTTAAAATCATTGCAATTCCAAAAACAAAATATCGAGCCGTTGCAAACTCTCTGAATATTTCAGGTACTACAAACATCAAAAATGTTCCAATCAATACGCCCGGTATCGACGATTCTCCTCCGACTATAACAATGGTAAAAAACAGCACTGATTGGACAAAATCGAATGCTTCAGGACTGACAGCTGAATATTGAACTGCAAACAGGGAGCCTGCAATGCCTGCAAGTGCGGCGCTTATGGCGAAAGCAAAAATTTTATAGAATCTCGTATTAATGCCGATAGTTTCGGCAGCCAATGAATCTTCATGAACATAATGCAGCGCTCTTCCTGTCTTACTTGATTCAAGATTACGAATTATAATTAAAGTTAATAGAAGAAAAAATAGAGCAAAATAATATATTGATGCCTGGCTTGTGAACTCTAATCCGAAAATTTCAGGTATTCCAACTCCAAAGATTCCGTTTGGCCCCCCGGTAATTCCGAAAATATTGTTTTTTAATGCCTGCTCAAATACAACATTAAATCCCAACGTTGCCACAAGAAGGTAGTCGCCTTTTAAATGTACGATAGGAGAGGCGAGCAGAATACTGAAAATCATAGGAATAAGAATGGCGAATGGAAGTGTAAGTAATATGGGCATACCGTATGTACTGCTTAATATTGCGGTTGTATATGCACCCATTCCAAAATATATAGCATGTCCCATATCAAACATTCCGGCTCTGCCTAACACAATATCTTGACTCAGTGATACAATTGAATAGATGAGAAAAGTTGTTCCTATTGCAATCCAGCTGGAATTTGAAAACAATGGAAATATTATAAAAAATAGAAGTAAGGCAATCAAAAAGCTATTTTTTTTCATACCTTTTCTGCTATTCTTTCGCCAAGGATACCCGTTGGTCTAAATATGAGAATACCGATTAAAAGAATAAATGTGAACGCTTCCGACCATGAACTTGAAATATAGCCGGCTATAAAAGCGTTGAACACTCCAAGGAGCACACCTCCCAACATTGCACCTGGAATATTACCTATTCCACCTACTATGGCGGCAACAAATGCATTAAGACCGTACAGCCAGCCCATATTAAAATAGACTTCGCGATAGTAGATCCCGACAAATATTCCGCCTATTGCAGCGAGAGCAGAGCCAAGTATGAAGATTGTTGTAATTACTCCATTCACATTAATTCCCATCAGTTGGGCAGCATCTTGGTCAATGGCTGCTGCCCTTATAGCAGTTCCAAGTTTTGTTTTGTTTATAAAAAGATAGAGCAGGAGCATAAATAAAAGAGATGATACCATTATAAAGAGTTGCACCGAACTAATTATGACGCCTCCTATCGACCATGATGCTGTCGGCAGAATATTTGAAGGGAAAATTTTGAGATTTGGTCCCCAAAGAAGCATCATACCATTTTCAAAAACAAGACTTGCGCCTAATGCAGAAACAACTGCGCTGAGTCTTGGAGCTCCTGCTTTTCTAAGCGGTCTGTATGCTACTCTTTCAAGCAGTATTCCAGCAAAAACAATAACTAAAATTGTGATTATTGTTGTAGCAAGTAATATTATGAGGCTGAAAGATGATGTTCCGGATGACGCGAAAACTGTCAACGCTACATATGCGGCAAGTGCAACAAGATCGCCATGAGCAAAGTTTATAAGCTTCATTACACCATAAACCATCGTGTATCCGAGAGCTATCAGAGCGTAAATACCGCCTATGGTTAATCCATTAACAAGCTGCTGGAAAAATGTGACCATCTATAAAGTTTAGTGTTCCTTATAAACTATATTATAACTCCCATTTTTTTGAATGATATATACCATATAGCTGCTTCCCGTTCTCTCTCCGTTTTTAAGAAAGCTGACTTGTCCGGTTATGCCGGGAAAATTTTTCAAGTTGTGAAGATATTTCGCAAGTTTAACAGTGTTTGTAGTACCTGTTTCCTTTATGGCATGCAGGATTGCTCGTAAGCCGTCTGTGTTTAGAAGCGTCCATATACTTGGAGGCATCATATGATATTTTGCTTTGTATGCCTTGAGAAAATTTATTGCCAAAGGATATGGAAGCATAGTAGGAGTTGGAACATTTATCAAATATGTTCCTGCTGCGCTTGGCCCGGCAAGCTTGAAAAAATCAGGGTTATCAACGGAATCGCCGCCCACAAAATCAGCTTTAATTCTAAGCTGCACCTGCTGTGATCTGAGCAGTCCGCCATCTGTGTAATAGCCTCCAAAATAAATAACATCAGGATTCATTGATTTTATTTTTGTTAATATTGGAGTAAAATTTTGTGCTCCCGATGTAATTCTTCCGCGATAAAGAACTTTGCCCCCATCTTTTTTTATAGCTTTTGCCACAGCATTGGATAGACCGTCTGAATAGCTTGAATGGTCGGAAAGTACCACAATTCTTTTATAATGCTTTTTATTTACAAGATACTTAGCGGTAAATGTTGCTTCAGCGCTATTTGGAAAAGAGTTTCTAAAAAATGTCCAGTATCCATGCTCTGTAAGCCTGTCGCTTGTCCCATCACTTGTTTGAAGAACCTTTGCTCTGTAATATGTTGCTTCTGCCGCTTCAGTTGATGTTGATGTGTATGATCCTATTACAGCAATTACGCCTTTATTTACCAAGTCTCTTGCGCATATAGCAGCCTGAACCGCAGTTCCTTCATCGTCGCACACAATTACTTTTATCTTTCTGCCTAAAACACCGCCTTTTGCATTTTGCTGGCTTACTATAAGTCTAACGGCTTGAGCTATTCCTTGCCCTTCATTTGCATACTTGCCTGTTATGGGCGCCTGAACGCCAATTAGTATATCGGAAGCCATAGCTTTATACGATAATGACAATCCTGCGGTTAGAACAAAGATCAGTGTAAAAACCAGTACCCTAAACTTTTTCATAAATACCTCCTAAAATTAATTTACTATAGTTGATTTATTAATGTTATTAGGCATTATAAACATTTTAAAATAGTTGTCAATATTCAAGTTTAGTATTGTTGACATAATAGTTATGCTAAATATACTTTTGAAGATAAGCTTTGCAAAGCGATAGAACAAGGAGGGACAATGGAATCTATTAATGAAACACTGATGAGATATTATTCAAATACAGGCTATGCATTGGAATCTGAAACAAAGGCAAAGGCAAGTCAGCTGCTTAAAAAGCTTGGTGATTCAAAGAGTTCAATGTTTAGCAAAAAGTTCTGGCAGGGCAAGATTACCGACTGGTTTCTTAAAGATGAGAATTTCAAGATTAAAATGTTTCAGTTTATAGATGTTCTTCCAACTCTCAAAACATCTGATGAGCTAACTTGCCATATAAAATCATATTTTAATGATCTTGATGATAGTGCAGCAAAAAGCTTTATAGGTTTTGCAGCAGGAAAGGGGCTGATAGCAAGAATAGCGGCGGGAACGCTCAAAAAGAATATAACAAAAATGGCAAATGATTTCATAATAGGTGAAGATCTCGATAAATCATTTGGTAAACTTCTTAAGTTGAGAAAGAAAGGAATTGGTTTTACTATGGATTTGCTGGGTGAAGCTTCGGTCAGTGAAAAAGAAGCGGATCTATATTTAGAAAGGTATATCACTCTTGCAAAGACGATGACAAAGCTTCAAAGCAAGATGAAGGATAATTCTCTTGAAAAGGGTGTGCCTATCAATCAGCCAAAGACAAATCTTTCTATAAAGTTGACATCGCTTTACAGCCAGATAGATCCTATAGATATAGAAGGAAGTATTGCTGTATTAAAAAATAGACTTTCTCCCTTGCTGGATTTAGCTGTAAAAAATGAAATATTTGTAAATATAGATATGGAGAGCTACTACTATAAAGAGCTGACCCTTAGACTTTTTAAGGATATTATGCTTGATAAACGGTTCATATCTTACCCATACTTCGGTATTGTTATACAGACGTATCTAAAAGATTCGTTCAGCGATACAGAATCTATAATAAACTGGTCAAAGAAACGAACAGCTGTAACTAATATACGCCTTGTAAAAGGTGCATATTGGGATTATGAAAATGTCGTAAGTCGTCAAAAAAATTGGCCGATTCCGGTTTTTAACGAAAAACCAGAGACAGATGCAATGTATGAAAAAATAAGCGATCTGCTTTTACGAAATATAGATACAGTCAGGCCTGCGTTTGCCGGGCATAATATAAGGACTATAGCTAAGTCAATTGCCCTTGCCGAAGTATTAAATGTCGATAAAAGGGCCTTTGAATTTCAAATGCTCTATGGAATGGGTGAACCTGCAGCGGAGATAGTTTCATCTATGGGATATATGACACGTGTTTATGCTCCTGTAGGAAAACTTCTGCCGGGTGTTGCGTATTTTATGAGGAGACTACTCGAGAATACATCAAATCAATCATGGGTAATGCAAAGCTCAACCAATCAGGTAACAGACGAACTGCTTCTTGCTTCTCCGTTTCAGTCTATTTCTGTTGATGAGACGAATGTTGTTATAGGAGATTCCTTTGCCAATGAGTCGCCTCTTGATTTTTCCAAAGATGATGTGAGAGACAAGTTTGCCGCAGCACTTGTTGATCTCAAGCCAAAATTTCCTTTTGAGGTATATCCTGTTATCAATGGAAAAATTATACGGAGGGAAAAGAGTATTTCGATTAATCCGACAGATATCACGCAAGTAGTAGGTAATTTTTATAAGGCGGATATTGATGACTGCGATAAAGCAATAAAAACAGGATGGGAAAATTTTAAAAAATGGAGCGAAACGCCTGTTAAACAAAGAGCCGACATTTTATTTAAGGCTGCAGAAATTATGCGCAAAAAACGGTATGAACTGGCAGCAATTCAGGTTTATGAAGCCGGAAAACCGTGGAAAGAGGCTGACGGAGATATAACAGAGTCGATAGATTATCTTGAGTATTATGGCAGACAAGCTATAAAACAGTTTGCTCCAAAACAGATGATGAATATTCCAGGTGAGGATAATAGCTATTTTTATAGACCAAGAGGTTTGGGACTGGTGGTATCTCCATGGAATTTTCCATTTGCTATCTCTATTGGTATGAGCTCGGCAGCATTGGTTGCAGGAAATTGCATAATTTATAAGCCGTCTTCCGATACGCCTGTAATTGGTAAATATATTACTGACATATTTAAAGCTGCCGGAATGCCTGATGGCGTATTGTCATTTTTGCCCGGTGATGGAAATGTAATAGGCAATTATCTTGTGAATCACAAGCGAGTTCATTTTATAGTTTTTACAGGTTCAAAATCGGTTGGTTTGAAAATTATCGAAAAAGCAGGTATAACCGCACCGGATCAATGGGAAGTTAAACGAGCTGTAACCGAGATGGGCGGTAAAAATGCTATAATAGTTGATAACGATGCAGACATTGATGAAGCTGTAAAAGGAGTCGTTTATTCGGCATTTGGATATTCAGGTCAAAAATGTTCTGCTTGCAGCCGTGTGATTGTCTTAAAAGATATATACGATGAATTTGTTATGCGTCTTAAAGAATCTGTCAATAGTCTTAAAGTTGGAGATCCGGCTGATCCTGCAGTAAAAGTCGGACCTGTTATAAATCCTGAGGCTCGGAAAAAGATCTTGAATTATATAAAATTGGGCAAGAAAGAAGCCTCTTCCTACTTTCAGGGGGAAGTACCGAAATCATGTGAAAAAGGCTGTTTTATAGCGCCGACAATATTTTCAGGCGTTGCTCCCAATGCTGTTATAGCAACGGAGGAGATATTTGGACCCGTACTTTCGGTCATTAAAGCTAAATCGTTTGATGAGGCAATTTCCGTAGCAAATAGTGTGGTATATGGTCTTACAGGAGGAGTATATTCCAGAAATCCGGATCATTTAAATATTGCAAGAAATTATTTTATGGTCGGAAATCTGTATCTTAACCGCCCTAATACCGGAGCTATTGTAGGTCGGCAGCCGTTTGGAGGATTTAAAATGTCGGGAGTTGGCTCAAAAGCAGGAGGGCATGATTATCTGCTGCAATTTGTTAAACCTGTTGTTGTAACTGAAAATAGCATGAGGCGCGGCTTTACGCCTGAATTTGACAGAGAGATAAGTGGAAAATAATTGCTTTATCTTCAATTCCAAGAAATCGTAGCTATAAATTTATAGAAAAATATTTTTAAATAAAATTTTTATCGTAAATATGTCAAAAGTATATTCTGGTACGGCTCTTGCCACGCCTTTTTGAATTCTTAATTTAAAGTCTGCAATCAATGCAGCTAATTTATAGAAACTGCTGAAATCGATGATTGTGATACAGTTGTTACAATTTTATAGAATTATGCTATAATTGGGAAAAATGTTATTGCAATTAGTTGGGTCGGAGGTTGCATGTCGATTTTCAGAGAGTACGATATAAGAGGTATTGTTGGAAAAACACTGACAAACGAAATTGCTATGAAAATAGCTTATGCTTTTGGAAAAATGCTGAAAAAGAAATCTGATGTTATTACGGTAGCTCTCGGACGGGATGACAGATTGTCGTCCGACGGTCTCAACAATTCTATAATCAGAGGACTCACTTCATCGGGAGTCGATGTTGTGGATATTGGCTTAGTTCCAACACCATTATTGTATTATTCAACATTTAAGTTTCACCCTACAGGTGCAATGATGATAACGGGATCTCATAATCCTCCGGAGTACAATGGAATCAAACTATGTGTCGGAAACGACACTCTTTACGGAGGCCAAATAAAGGAGATTGAGGCAAAAGTTAAAAGTCTTAGTATGTCTTCTGCATCATCAATCGGGAGCTATTCAAAAAGAGATATAGTAAGTGATTACACGGATATGGTAATGAAGGATTTGTCACATTTGAGCGGCATGATTAAAAAACTTAAAACACCGGTTAAAATTGTTATAGATTCCGGGAACGGTATGGCAGGAACCGTAGCACCGAAGCTTTTTAGGCAGCTTGGATTTGAACTGTGCGATCTGTTCAGCAAACCTGACGGGCATTTTCCAAATCATCATCCCGATCCGACGGTAGAGACCAATTTGTATAGTCTTAAATCTAAGGTTAAGGAGCTTGAGGCGGATTTCGGCGTTGCGTATGATGGAGATGCTGACAGAATAGGGGCAATTGACGAAATGGGCAATATAATATGGGGCGATAAATTGCTTCTTATTTTTGCCCTTGACATTATAAGAAAATGGAATGACGAACGAGCTCCGATATTTATTAGTGAGGTGAAAAGCAGTAGTGTTTTGTATGACACTGTTAAAGCCGCCGGCGGTAATATTATTATGTGGAAAACTGGACATTCGCTGATAAAGGCGAAGATGAAAGAGACAGGTGCCGTTCTGGCAGGCGAAATGAGCGGACACATATTTTTCCATGACAGATATTTAGGATATGATGATGCAATTTACGCAAGTTTGAGACTGGCTGAGGTTTTTGTGAAAAAAAGGTTGGAAGATGAAAATTTTAAACTGTCAGACCTGATAAAAAGTTTTCCGCATACGGTGTCAACGCCGGAGATAAGAAGCGTTTGTCCTGACGATATAAAACATAAGATACCCGGTCTTGTGGAGAATGCCATAAAAAAAGGAAATTACAAAGATATCAAAAATATTATTACTATTGACGGCATAAGAGTTGTTTTTGATCATGGCTGGGCTCTCGTTAGAGCCAGCAATACAGAGCCGGTGCTTGTTTCCAGATTTGAAGCTGACAATCAAGAGAATCTAAAACGTATAAAATCTATAACTGATAATATAGTTGCTAAATGTACAAAGCAGGCTGCTTGAGCTTTTTAATTATTTTATTTGCACAAAATGCAGCAGCAGGCGGGCTGCATATAAAAGAGATCGGAGGAGTAGCGTATATTAGCAACATCAGCAAGCCTATACTTCCGAAAAGGATGATCAATTATCATAACGCTAATAAAAAAGCTATAAAACAATTGATTTCACGAAAGGCTGTGGAAAATGGAATTAATCCTAATTTGCTAATGGCAATAGCTAAGGTCGAATCCGATTTTAATCCTGCTGCAGTATCAAAAGCAGGCGCTATAGGATTGATGCAAATGATGCCCGAAACGGCCGTAAGATTTGGAGTTAAGAAAAAGAATCTTTACAAAGCTGTTTATAATCTTGATGCATCAATTCGTTATATAAGATTTCTCATGAAACGGTTTGACAAGCAATCATCCGTTGTGGCTGCATATTATGGCGGTGAAAATAGTATTCATGGAAATGTAATCAAAAGCGCTGCATCAAAGAAGTATATGCTATCTGTTTTAGGTTGGAAAGACTACTATGATAAACACGGTTTTTAGTTTGTGAATAAGATATGGACAATTCCCAATGCACTCACGATTGCCAGAATTTGCATGGTGCCTGTTGCCGTCATTTTTACTTATGAAAACAGGCCCCCATATTCAATACTTACCATAGTTATTCTAATAATGGCTATAGTAACTGATGTGATGGACGGTCGTATTGCAAGAAGTAGAAATCAAGTAACAAACATAGGAAAACTGCTTGATCCTATTGCCGATAAACTTGTGGTTATATCTGTTATGATTGCTATGGTGGACATAAAGATCATCGCCGGATGGATTGTGATAGTCATAGTAGCAAGAGAGCTGGCTACTACCGGCTTGAGGTCAATAGCTGCTGCAGGCGGTGTTGTGATAGCAGCCAACCTGTGGGGAAAATTTAAGACCGGATCTCAATTTGCCGCACTCATAATTTTATTAGCAGGATATAAAATGCTTGGAACGGTCACACTATATTTAGCCGTTGTTCTAACAGCTGTATCAGGCGTTATATATTTCTATAACTATTTTAGAGGTTTAAAATGAAGAATATTACATCCGTTTTAAAAATGATAAAATTTTCACATTCCATCTTTGCTCTTCCATTTGCATTGATAGGCATGCTTCTTGCCGCACATGGCTTACCTGATATTAGATCGTTTGTTCTCATAATAATTGCGATGGTTTCAGCAAGATCTCTTGCCATGGCTCTCAACAGAATTATTGATTCATCAATTGATAAAATTAACCCGAGAACAAAAGATAGAGAGATACCATCCGGCAAAATTAGTTTGAAGTCTGCTGTTCTATTTTCCATTGCAGCGTTTATCTTATTTGAAATTTCCACTTTTATGTTAAACGATCTAGTTTTTAAGCTTTCGTTTGTTGCGGTACTGCTATTTATAATTTATCCATATACAAAACGGTTTAGTGTTTTGTGCCATCTGATGCTCGGTATTATTGATGGTCTGGCACCTGTAGGAGCATATTTATCCATTACGCCTCATTTTTCATATACAGTTGTTGTTTTTGGATTATCAGTTGCTTTTTGGGTTGCAGGTTTTGATATAATCTACAGTTTATTAGATACAAAGTTTGATATTGAACATAACATTTATTCTGCTTCGTCTCGTTACGGCAAGGATAATGCTTTAGTAATATCGAAAATATTTCATGTAGTGAGTATAAGCCTTCTCATTACAGTTGGAATTATAAACGATTTTGGTTTTTTTTATTATTTTGCTACGGCTGTTGTTTCAGGATTACTTATTTATGAACAGATTCTTGCAGCTCCTATGAAAAAAGGAGAAATCTATAAGGCATTTTTTAATGTTAACAGCTTTATAGGTATAGTCGTACTTATTGCTGTTATTTATGAACTGTTTTTGTGAGGTAAAATGGAAAATAAGAGATTAAGCAGAAGGATACTGACGAGACTTGAAATAAATTATAAAATAGTTGAAGATGCTGAATTACCACGAATCAAGGAGCTAATCAATTCGTCCGGTTCAGGAAGAGAAAGCATCGCTATAGCTCTATCTGTCAAAGGGTTATCAGGAAAGATGAAAGAGATTAATCCTGCTTTGCTTGAGATACTAAACCAAATTGACAGAAAACTTGATGTGTTAATTAGCGATAAAAAAAGCATAATTAAAGATGCTCAAAAATGTTATACTTATGATATTTCCGTAGGTGCCGTTTCATTATATTGTGATATTGCAATTGGTAAGACCATTTTTGCATCCGTTAATCTTATGCCGGGTGCTGATATAATCTATTTTATAGGTAAAGTGACAAGAAGAGAACTTTTGGGCGATGAACATATCAGTGTTATAACATTTGAATTTATATCCGAGGTTGCAAAACAACTAATCGTTTCTTATATGTTCTCTTTAGAAAGGAGATCGATTAGACAAAGCAGGAAATGAGTTTATATCTTTTTATAGCTCTAATCAGTATCAATCTGATTTTTATTTTTCTTATTGCTTATCAAATGAGTATAGTGAAAAAACTTAGACAGAGCATAAAAAATAATGATAATATTTCAAAACGATCTTTCACTCTCCTTGACAAAAAAATGGAGCTTCAAAATATTCATATTAATAATTTGAGTAAAAAGAGTAACAGTCTGGAAAAAAGATTAAATAATCAAGATTCGATCAGATTTGCACCCAAAACCGCTGCAATATCGGATGTAGTAGATTTGTACAAAAAAGGATACAGCATAAAAACAATATCCGATAAACTTCATAGAGGGCGTCAAGAAATAGATCTAATATTAAAACGATTTAAGGATGAGAATAAATAAGCTAAATATAGAACTTTTTAATCAAATACTTCAAAATGATAAGCTATGGGCTTATGTTCTTAAAAACGAAGCGGGCACTGTTTTATTAGATATCGCAGGCAATCATATAGAAGCAAAGACTGCCGGAGACGTAAAAAAATTATCCGGATGGATACATATTAAACTACTCTCCTCTAACCCACCGAGATTTGGGATTATTCCTGCAAAGGATGTTTCCTTTGACCCGGATTCGCTTACTATCCCTTTGGATTTGTCAGGATCTAAACTATCTGTTGTAGCCGAACTCACAAACTGGTTTAATCCATCCGAAAAGCTTATAGCTCAGCTTATCGGGCTCTTAGGCGGAAAAGCAGGCAGTCTTAAAGAAAATATTGTTTTTTTACTGAAATTTTACGAACAAGCCGATTCACGCCAAAAAAATGGCATTGATCATCTGCTTATTCCTTATATAAAACAGGAAATAACGCTTGGCAATGTCCTAATCTATAGATTTCCTATCGTTTATAATAATAGGCGCGGTTCTGTTTTTGTGAAAGCTGAAAAGAAACGGCTTGATGTTGTACTAAATTTAGATCTCAGCAAACTCGGTAAAATTAGACTTGTTTTTTCCTCCCTAACCGATTGTTTGAATTTAACAGTCAATATAAATGGAAAATTCAAACACAATTTTATCAATTGGAGCAAAGAAATATCATCATTTATGTCAGATTATCCAAAAGATGTGAATGTGAGCCTCAAAGAGATCAAACTCAAACAGAAAGATATTCAAATAGAGCTATGGGCATAGCCCATCTTCGTCTT
>CAZAPZ010000038.1:0-13734 GCA_964487285.1 uncultured Campylobacterales bacterium
ACTAACCGGTTAGTACCTCAAATTTTAATTTTCAAATCTTGCCCAATCTTAGCCTTCTGTGTATCTGCATATTATGCAGTGGTTTCATAATCATCCGGAAACGATAGATTCTAAAATACAATTGGGTTAGGGGGCATAGACTGTTTTATAAATGCTCAATAGATGTTACCCAGTCGGATTCATTTTTCTTTAGAACAGATAGAATCTTTATGGAATCATTTATTTTCAGCTTATCAAGAATTGATATATCTTTTGTATAAATTAATAGTTTTTTGCCATTGAGTCTGTTTATCTCTTTTTCAACAAGAGAATAATCATTATTCTCTCTCAAATCTACATCCATAGCAACATCTGTTTCTTTCATCTGTCCTCCTTAAGATTCGCTCACAAAAATAGCTTCATCATTTAAGTGAAAGCCAAAATCCATCCTTATTTTTATAAAAACAACTTTTTAATATTCGTATAATTTGCACAATTCGTGATTAAAATTCTTAGAAATTATTACAGTTCAAATTTTTATCAAACCGTACTCTTTTAGAAAAAATCTCAAAACTGCATTCGCCCTTCCATGGCTTTTCCCATAGTAGTTTTATCTACAAATACCAACGACACGCCAAACGGTATTCCATACGCAATGCGCGTAATTCTAGCACCGTACGGCTTAGATAATTCTTTTATATATAATGCTGTATTTTCACCATTCGTATCGGGATTTGTAGCTATAACAATCTCTTCTAAAAAGTGATTCTTGAGTTGTTCTATCAACGGACCTATAAATAACGATTCGGATCCTATACCTTCAAGAGGTGAGAGATGCCCTCCTAATACAATATATTTGCCATGAAAACAGCCGCTATTTTCAACTGTTATAAGATCATCCACTGTCTCAACGACGCATACAATCTTACTATTTCTTTTTGTATCTACACAAATATTACATAAACCGCCTTCTGTCATATTACCGCAATTCGGGCATTTCTTAATATTTGTCGAAGAATTATCAATTGCACTTCTTAATTCCTCTGCCAATTGAGGATATCTAAACAGGTGCAAAGCCATTTTTGTAGCAGTTCGTTTACCGACCCCCGAAAAACAGGATAGCGACTTGATGAGATTCTCAAATGTTTCAGGAAATTTCATAAGCTACATATTCATCATTTCAAATGCACTTGCAAAAACGCCATATTTCTCATGCGATAGAGCTTTTGCTTTTGCTGCAGCGCTGTTAACGGCAGACAATATAAGATCCTCTAAAAATTCTCTGTCATTCATATCATTATCTTCGCTTATTTTTATAGAAAGAAGCCTGCCGAGACCGTTGGTGGTTGCCTCAACAAGACCGCCGCCCGATTCGCCTGTAAGTTTAGTCTTTTCAAGTTCTTCTTTAATATTTTTCAGTTGGGCATTAATTTCACCACTTTTTCCCAAAAGCTCATTTAAATTACCCAAGTTAGGCATGTTTAACATCTTGACTCCCTACAATAGTCGCATTGTATCGTTTTTTTAATAAATCCACCGCCCTGCTGTTTTCTGCTTGATCCTTATTTTCCATTCTGTGCTCATCAATTTTTAGCTTCTCACTTTCTTCATTGTTCTCTATTATAGAATTAATTGACGAAGATGTAATTTCATAAAACAGTTTATTTATGTTATCAAACTCCTTTTTTATTCTTTCCATAGAAAATTTTTCGCCTTTATGTATCAGATACCATTCACCATTTTTCATCTTTAAGCTAAAATTATTTGTAAGAACGCTTTTTGTGCTTCCTTTTTCAAACCTATTAATCAGCTTATTCCATATTGCTGTTTCGTTATTAGTTTCAGCAAGTTTAACCTCGTCCTGCTTATCTTGAGCAAATTCAGGAGATTTACCGGATAGATTATTTTCCGATACTCGCTTTTCAACATGTTCGAAATCTACATTTTTAAAATTTCGTTTAATTTTTTCGATAAAGCTTGCAGCATCTTCTATTTTTTCTAAAGATGCAGCCTTCAGTGTCGCATTTTTCAGAAGCAGCATCGGCTCGGCAACAGCCCTGGAATTTATCATTCCGGATATAAGTAAATCAGCCACATTAAACCAAAAATTAGCAGATTTACCTTGTACCACCATATCTTGAGCTTTAGAAGCAGCTCTTTTTGTAAAATTATACGGATCGTAATTTCGCTTAATAACGGTGTTCAAAAATTGATCAAGTCCCTTAATATCTTGATTCTCTATGAGTTTTAGATAATCATCAACCTCTTTTCCGGAGGAGACACCAAGTGCAGCTGAAATATATTTGCTATGTGCGGTTTTTGAGTAAAAGAGAAGTTTCTCCAATGCCGTCTCAGCATTTCTCATGCTTCCCTCTGCAAATTCCGCAACCTCATCAAGAGCGGAATTTTCATATTCGATCTTATCAACTTTACATATATGTTCAAGATTCTTCGATATGAGTTGAAGCGGAATTTTCTTAAATTCAAGCTGCTGACATCTTGATACAATTGTAGAAGGCACTTTATCAAAATCGGTTGTGGCAAATACAAAAGTTACATAGTCGGGCGGCTCCTCAATTGTTTTTAAAATAGCATTAAAAGATTCCTTTGTCAGCATATGAATTTCATCTATTATTATTACTTTTCTTCTGCCTATGGGGGGATAGTTCAAAGATGCGGATATTGCTCTCATATCATCAATCTTTCTCCAGCTTGCACCGTCAATCTCTACAATATCAATATTATTTAATAAAAGTGATGATTTACAGCTATCACATTTTGTACATGGTTCTCCATCTACCGTATGACTGCAATTTAAAGCTCTTGCAAAAATTCTCGCTACTGATGTTTTCCCTGTTCCAGCAGGGCCGTTAAACAGATATGCCGGCGCAATTCTTTCAAATTTTATGCTATTTTTTAAAACGGTTACAGCAACATCCTGTCCAACAACATCGCCAAACTTTGCCGGTCTCCATTTTTGAGCTAAATTTTTATACATTCGTTTTTTTGGTCAGCCTGTCGGAATTTTCCGTGTACCCGATTATTTCTCCTACCGTTGCTCCCTTCCGGGCCTGGCGGAGTTAAGAGAACAACCGTTACAAGAGATCCCGACCGGCTGATAATAAAATTTTCAAAAGTTTATAGTGAACAAAGGAAAATGTCAAGACTTCAGAGAGATTAAAAGCTTCTGTTTTTATGCTTTTCCTTCCAACTTATCACAAATAAGTTTCTTACGATAAATGATAGCCGATCTCCTTTTTCTCAAAATGAATAGCAACGCATAGTAACATATAATTGCTACCGGAATGCCCAACACAATACTTCCAACCACGGTCGGCAAAAGAATAGCAGCACCGAGCGAAAAATAATGACCAAAGGTAAACGGCTGCAGCGAAAACGCTATATAATTAATATTTAATAGATAAACACCTATTTTATAGTCTAAATAATAGATAACGGGGGTTGTCAGCGGATTGTTAAGCCATGTTCCAAGAAGTGTTGATACCCTGTTAATCTTAAAAAGTGTGGAAAGAGATATAGCTAATATCATATGGAATCCGAATGTAGGTGTCACCGATATAAATGCACCGGATGCAAATCCTATTGCTATTTCCTTAATAGATCCGTATTTTTTAATTAGTGCTTCAAGAAGCACTAATATATTCATTCCTCTCCGCCAACTATTTTTTTGATAACGGATTTAAGCGAGAGCTTGGATTTTTCAAGATCTTTCAGCATCATAAAAGCTTCTTTGTTATCCTTATCCCATTTAAGTATGAGGTTGATCTCCTTTTTTGCAAGACTTTTAAGTCCTATGTCTTTATGTATTGCAGCAAGATTCAACAATGCATCGGTATTATACGGCTGTATTGCTATCACTTTCTTAAAGCACGATTCCGCCATATGCAGTTTTCCAAATTTTCTCATAAGCGTTCCGTATAAGAAATTGGCTTTCGTATCGTTCTCATTGTTAAGCAGATAATTTCTTATTACAGCACTGCTTTTTACATAATCATGCTTTTTATACAAATTAAAAGCCCTATTAAGTTCTCGTTTTTTAGAATTTCCGTTTGTCCTGTTTTCTTCCGATAAATTGCCGATCAGTTCATCATACGCATTTTTTATGACCAAGAATTTTTCTACATCTCCTGTAGGAGTATCGGGATGATATTTTTTTGCGAGTTTCTTGTACGCTTTATGAATTTTATCTATCGGTTCATCATTTCGCAATCCGAGAAGTTTATAATTATTCATTCGGAAAGAATTTTGTGCAGCTTGGCTATAGCCTCATTCTCAATTTGTCTAACCCTTTCCTTACTTATTTTTATTTCAGCTCCGATTTCTCGCAAGGTATTGGCTTTCTCACCATCAAGCCCGTATCTTCTTGTAATAATTAGCTGACTTCTTTCAGGCAGACTCTTTATAGCTTTTTTCATTATATCAATCATAGACTTTGATGTTATTTGTTCTTCAGTATCATCTTCATTGCTTTTGACAAAGTCTATAAATTTGCTATCGGATGTTGCAGTAACTTTATCATCAAGGGAAAATGCATGTCTTTGAATTCCTGATAAGAAACCAATATCTTTTTCGGTATAGCCGGTTGAGCGCTTTAATTCATCAATAGTTGCTTCTCTACCATGCCCCTTTAAAAAAATTAATCGCTCACGCCTAATTTTTCTTAATTTTGTTGCTTGTTTAGGTGGTATTCTTGTTGAAAATCCTTTCTCAGATAATGCTTGGATAATTGATTGTCTTATCCACCACACTGCATAACTAATGAACTTAACATTTTTGTTAGGATCGAATCGCTTTGCAGCCTGAATCAGTCCGACATTGCCTTCGTTTATCAGATCAATCAACGGCATACCGAATTTTTTATATTTCAGTGCGATAGTAACAACGAAACGCAGATTTGCTTCTACAAGTTTTTTCAAAGCATCACTATCACCATCTTGTATTTTTTTGCCTAATGCTATTTCCTGATCCCGTGCAATCAGTTTGATAGATTTTATACGATTCAAATAAACGGATAATGTTCCGGAGAATTCACTCGGAACATTGTTACCAACTTTTTTTTCCATCTCTCAATCACACCTCAATAGCAGCATGTTATAGAAACATAACCGTTTTTGTGTATTATCACAATTACGATACAAATTTATAATTTCATTTACGAATCGTAATCTCAATTTCCTGAAATGTCAACTTATCTCTCCTTCATTCTATTATAACTGATGTTAAAGTCACATATATAGGTAAATAGTATCATGATAAATCGTAAGCTCTCTCGCCATGCTCCGCAATATCAATTCCCTGTTTTTCCTGATAAGAATCAACCCTGATTCCTACAAGCTTATCCACAAAAAAGTAAAGTATAAAGCTAACTATACCGCTATACGCGGCTACTGCAATAATTGTTATCAGTTGGATGAAAAATTGATGTGTGCCGCCTGTAGCACCTCCAACATATTTGACTGCCAAAAATCCAAGCGCAAGCATTACGGTCATACTTCCTATGCCATGAACGAAAAACACATCAAGCGAATCATCATACCCGATCTTGTTTCTTAAAATAGTTGTATAATAATATAAAAATCCTGCCGTTGCCCCTATAAAATAGCACCGGGCTGACTTACATAACCACTTGCGGGCGTAATTGCAGCAAGACCTGCAGCAGCACCGGATGCCATGCCCAAAATCGTGACCTTTCTTCTGACTATATACTCAGCTATTGCCCATGTAACAAGTGCGCTGCTGGCAGCAAGCTGGGTATTTATAAATGCTGATATTGCTTGAAAAGAGATCGCCAAAGCCGAACCTGCGTTAAACCCGAACCATCCAAACCATAGCATAGCGGTACCCAATACTACAAACGATATATTATGAAAAATAAATGCCCGTTTGCCAAATCCCTCTCTTTTACCTATGTAAAGAGCTCCCGCCAAAGCTGCAATACCGGCATTGATATGAATTACAGCTCCGCCTGCAAAATCCAAACCGCCAAGTTTTTCGATCCATCCGTTTCCCCAAATCCAATGAGCTACAGGATCATAAACAAAACTGCTCCAAAGAAAGCAAAACAGCATAATGGGAAGAAATTTAACTCTTTCTGCAAATGAACCTACAATTAATGCAGGGGTTATAACAGCAAACATCATTTGAAATATAATGAATGTCATCTGATGAATTGACCCTATATATGAACTGCTTGAAACTCCGGACAAAAACAGATATTTCAAGCTGCCTATAAATCCGCCTATATCAGGCCCAAAGGATAAAGTGTAGCCAAAAATAAACCATTGCAGCGATATTATTCCAAGAATTCTCAGAGACTGTCCCAATAAAGAGAGTATGTTTTTGCTTGAAACCATTCCTCCATAGAAAATTGCAACTCCCGGTGTCATTAGCATTACAAATGCTGCTGAAACAAGCACAAAAAGATCATCCGCTTTTATAACCATAATATCCCCCGATTATCTTAAGCACAGACCTTATGAATGCCATGCGTTGTTTTAATCTTTTCCTTCATAACGATTCAACACAGATTACACGCCATTCAAAACAAATTCAACTCTATTTATACTATTCAAACTTATACTATTTTTATGGTATCCCACAGCTGTTTAACCTGTTTTTCAGTTTGAATCAGCGTTCCGCTGGTATCTATAATATAATCAGCCGCCTCCAATTTACTTCTTATAGGCATCTGTTTTGATATTCTAAGTTTGGCATCATCTTCCGATATATGATTTCGAGAGACGAAACGACTGAGCTGAATATCGGGATCGGTATACGCTAAAATAATTTTCTTGAACCGCTGCTGATAATTTCTTTCATAAAGAATTGGAATCTCATATATGATAATAGCTTCAGGATGGCTCTTCAAGATTTCTGAAATCGCATTTTCACCAAGCGTAATGACTTCGGGGTGAACAATGAGTTCCAAAATCTGCCTTTTATTATCATCTTTCCAAACTATGTTGCCTAATTTCTCTCTATCAATGTTTCCGTTCTCGTCAAGCACCGAATCACCAAAATTTTTCAAAATCTTTTTATACGCAGCGGAATTCTTCTGCAGCGCTTTGTGGGCAATTTGGTCCGCATCAATAACGTGTGCACCCAGCGCTTTAAATAATGATAGTACGGTTGATTTACCCGTAGCTATACCTCCTGTTAGTGCAAAAAGTTTACGTGTTTGTTTTCTACCTTCATTGCTAAGTGCTTCATTTACAGAAGCTATGATTATTTTCTCAGATGGTATTCTCAACAACGCACCGTCGTCAACATAGAATCTACAGCTATGTGTGTATGGTCTGCTCCATGCAGCCTTATCTATATCTTTATCATTTATGATAATAGACGGAGTACCGTGAGCGTGATGTCTCTTTGCATCTTCATCATTTGCGATTCTAGTAATAATGATAGTTTGTGTAACACCCAATTCTATAAGTATCTTCTTTAGTCTTTCCAACGCTCTGCCCCATTCAGGACAACCCAACGAATAAAGTAATTGTATCTTCATATATTCTCCAAATAATATTTATTTCATTTTATCCACAGATCAATATATATGTATCGGATATTATTTACAAATAAGTTGACAATAATATAAGTAATGTTAATGTATAAAAAAATTTCGGAAGGGTAGCAAATGAAGCAAAAAGATGCGGGTGCAAAAAAAAGCGTTTGGATATGTCCGGTTTGCAGAAATGAAGAAAGCATAAATAAGCGGCCTGACAAGTGTCATATATGCGGGACTCCAGGCGAAAGGCTGACGACTGAGGTTCCGCATAATGACAATAACAAGCAGGAGCTATAAAGTTTATCGAGACTTTTTTACTCCAATTTTCGGGCAAGTAGCCTCAATAGGGCAAAGCGAACAGAAAGGAGAAACGGATCTGCATATATTTTGACCAAATGCAACCAAAAGATCATTATACTCAATCCAATATTTTTTGGGCAAACATTTTCTAAGCACCATTTCAGTTTGTAGGGGATTGTTCGTACTTACGATGCCCAACCTATTTGAAATCTGATGAACATGAACATCCACGCAGATACCTAATTTACCATATCCCACGGTTATCACAAGATTGGCTGTCTTTCTGCCAACACCGGGAAGTTTTAAAAGCGTATCAATATCATCCGGAACCACATCATTGTAGCTATCATGCAAAATATCGCATATTTTCACGATATTTCTTGCTTTGGTATGGTAAAACCCTACAGGATATATAAGCTTTTCTATTGTTTGAAAACCCAACCCGGCAAGTTCCTTCGGAGTTCCGGCATGTTCCATAAGCCTGTATGTGGCATCTCTGGTTGTTTGATCTTTTGTTCTAAGACTCAAAACCGTAGAAATTAAAATCCAAAAAGGATTGCCGTTCCGAGAAATCTCGGTAACGACAGGAACTTTCCATTTTGGCATCTCCCTTGAAAGTGCCGCAACAATGCGGTCTATCCTCAATTCATCGGCTAAACAATTACAAGCACCGATCTCTTCCATACCATTACTCACCTATATATTACCAATATATCAATCAAGTCGCATTATATACTATTTATAAACTTTTCGTTAGTCGTAATTTTAACTTTTTTCCTTAGCTGTTTAATCTTATTATTAAGAATGTTTGCCATTTTAACCTGCTGCAGGCGGTTATATATGGAAACTTTTTTGCTTTGAAAATCTTTTTTATCAAATTTGCTAATTCCTTTAAGTTCCACAATGTTGTATAATCCTTCTTTGCCGCAAATCTCAGCCTTACTCTTCTTAAGCTTATTTAATGTTTGAGGCGAACAGTTTGGCAAAGTATTGTATAAATCGGCAATCAGAAGCGGTTTTGTCGTAATAAATTTCAATCTGTATTTTCTTCCAGCTTTTATCATGCCAATATTTCGTACAGCCTTCAAAACTCTTTGCCCTAATTTTTTAGCATATTTTTCAGATTTCACCCTTACAACGTCTTTCCTGATCATAGATTTTATATCGGCAAACTTTGGCACATAAGATTTTATAATTTTGATCTTTTTAAAAAGAATGTAACGATCCGATCCTATTTTTACAGGAGAAGATACTTCATTTTTAGCAATTAAGACGGCTGATTGATAAACATTTTTTGTGTTGTCGCCAAATAATGTTCCATTATACGCAAAGGGTATGGAAGTTATAATAGGATATCGGATATGCGTATCACCGCTTTTCCACTCCATTTGTGCTCGCTTTGCGTTATTAAAAAGGTTTTGATAAGCATTCGCCTTTCTTAAAGAGCTGCCGATTGCACTTTCCACTTTTTTAAACGGCTCCGCAGATTCACTCTTTCTATCAAGCACTTCAATAATATGATAGCCGAACCTTGTCTTCACAGGTTTGCTAATTTGTCCGATTTTTAACGAAAAAGCTGCATTTGCAAACGGCTTCACAAGTTGATTTCTATCGATGTATCCAAGATCGCCGCCTCTATTTTTAGAACCCGGGTCATCCGAATACTTTTCTGCAAGTTTTTTAAATGAAGCGCCTTTCTTAAGCTTTTTATAAATAGCTTCGGCTTTTTTGAGCGCTGCGCTGTAATTTCCATTTTTATCAGCAATAAGGATATGTCTTGCGTGAACTACGGCAGGACTCATAAATAGATCGGGGTGGGAATCATAGAATTTTTTCTCAGTAACTTTTTTTATTTTGATAAACTTTTGTGTATTCTTTATATCAATATTTATATATTTAATTACGACTTTTTGAGGAATTTTAAATTTTTCTTTATTTTTAGCATAAAAATTCTCCAAATTATTTTGGTTAACCCTTACCCTATTTTCATATTTAGAACCGTTAATTATAAAATATCTATAACTTCGTTTCTCATACGAAGAAAGATATTTCTCTTTCACCAAATTATCGGATATGTTAACATTTCCAACCAGTCTTTGAGCTTCTTGTCTCATAAGAAGATTGTTTCGTACCGAGTTTTCATATTTCTTCTTTGTTATGTTGTTGGAATTAAGAAATGCATTATACGCATATTCGCTAAATTTGCCCGATCGAGAAAAATTTGGATTACTTTCTATCTCTAATGCAACGGAAGCATCCGATACCTTTATACCATCTTTTTTTGCCTCTATCTGCAATATTGCCTGATTAATAAGACGATTTTTTACCAAATTTTTTAAACCTAATTTTTCCACCATACCTTTGCTAAATGAATTTCCGAGCAATTTTGAATATGTTTTGTAATAGTTGTTATACATAGTTTGATATTGCTGCCGCGAAATCTTTATATTTCCAACAGTGATTGCATTGTTGTTTCCCCTGCTGAACGGTCCGAAGACATATAGCGCCGATCCGCCGGCTACAAACGCAAAAATACCTACCCATATTACCAAGCTTAAAGCTTTTAAGTGATTTCTAAAAGTCGTTATCATTCATTCATCTCCTTCTTATGAAACATCGGCCAATATATTATGGTCATTATTCTGAATCCATCCCGAAAGTCCTTGTTTATCGGCTTCTTTTAAAACTAAATAATATTCATCATCTGTAATTTTACAGGCAATATCATGCATTTTAACGGCTTTGTATGCCGGAAAATACTGTCTCATTATACTAACAGGTACAGATGCTCCAAAGTTTATTTTTATCCACTGCAAAATTCTTTTTGCCTGACTATCATAGTGGGGCAAAATAAGATGTCTAATTATTAAACCTTTTTTTGCCGTTCCTGAAACTATTTTTAGACCTCCTACCTGATTGTACATAATTTTTATCGCCTTTTTTGCGTATAATGTATATTGCGAAAATCCGCACATTCTTTTAGCGGTTATTTCATCGAAATACTTGAAATCCGCAAGATATATATCCACGACTCCAACAAGTTGTCTAACGGTTTCCTCAGTGAGAAACGAACTCGTATTAAGCACTATCGGGATTTTCAGTCCGTTTTTTTTTGCAAGCCGAACTGCATTAATCACCCACGGAATATAGTGATCGGCGCTGATTAGATTTATATTCTCAGCCTTTTTCTCTTGCAGTGACAACATAATCTCAGACATACGCTCAACAGTAACAAAATTTCCTACGCCATATTGGCTAATAGGATAATTCTGGCAAAATACACAGGAAAGCGTGCAATGAGAAAAAAAGAGGGCACCAGATCCGTTTTTGCCTGCAATAGGCGGTTCTTCTCCCTTATGAATGCAATAACTTGCTATTTTAGGCAGCAATGCCTTACAGTATCCCATCTTGCCTTCGGATCGCTTAACGTTGCATCTTCTTGGACACAAATTACAGTTAACTTTCATACTACTAATAGTAAAAACAATCTATTTTGCAAAACCTAATTTGTTTAAATAATCAAATATCCCATCTTTTATATTAACTTCAGGCTCATATTCAAGCTCATTTTTAGATTTAGTCAAATCAGCTTCAGTATGAATTTGAAAAAAATCGTACTGACACTCAAAATATCTCGGGGGCAGATCCAATCCCATACCTTCATTTAAGCATTCTACAATCTTGTTAAAAGTTGTGGATGCGCCGGATCCCACATTATACACACCGCTTTTAGCGAAAAGTGCCTTCATATTCGCCGATACAGCATCATCAATAGATACGAAATCACGTTTTTGCTCGCCATCGGTAAATATTTGAGGGTGCTTTCCCGCTCTCATCTGTTGTGCCAATTGATATATCATACTTGCAAATTTTCCTTTATGCTGTTCCCCCATGCCATATACATTAAAATAGCGCAGACCTATAATATCCATATTGTATTTTTCTGCATATTGAGCCGCCAATCTATCCATACATAATTTTGAGTAACCATATACATTAAGTGGAACAAGGTGAATATCTTCTTTGGTAGGAGCTTTTGCGTTGCCATAAGTTGCCGCACTTGATGCATAAACAATTTTTATATGCTTATCTTTGGAAAATTCGAGTAACCTTCTAAAGGCCTCGTAGTTGTTAATCATCATCTCCTCTTGGTTCATAACGGTTGTATCTGTTATGGCAGATTCGAAAAACAGAGCATCGGCATCGGCAAAACGATCAAGACTATCTTTTGCAACATCACTGCATGCAAATTCACCTTTAAAATCAATTATATTTTTAAATGTACCACTGTAAAAATTATCTACACCCAGAACATTGTACCCGTCTTTTATAAGCTTCTTGGCGATGTTGGACCCAATAAATCCAGCCACACCGATCACAACAGCATTCTTCATCAATCACTCCTTATAACACATCTTATTTTCAAAATATCTTTGGAATTATCGCTTAGTCTTACCCTATTGTCAATCTGAACAGGCAAAACGGCAGCTATTTTCTCGTCGTCATAAAGAACGGCGATATACTTTCTGAAATATATAGGAATTTTATTTTTTATTAGAAAACGAGCGATCTTGACCTTTCTATGTTTTCCAAACGGAATAAAATAGTCGCCATTACGAATATTGCGTATTTTGAGGTCTCCTTTTACAGCGGAAGCGTTAATATAAAAAATAAATTTATTCTCACTATAAAAATAACTTTTGTATATGTCAGATCTATCATGTTCGGATATATTGATACTCATAGCGCTTAAACTTCTGTTTTCACCAATCTTTATAACAGTATTAATTTTTTCAGGCTCGTCATCCATATAAAATGCAACATATCCGCAGCTTACCGTTATACGAAAATTCTCATAAGTTTTACTTCCGCTGCCAATATCTATCATAGACACAGCATCTTCGGCAAAAGTTAATGGAGGATTGTAAAAGCTCCCCGATAAGAGCATAAAAAAATAGCCCACTATGCGCGACTGCATCGCTTGGTCAAAACCAATGAAACGCTTTCTTGCAATCTCGTAGAAATCGGATCTGTGAACAAACTGTTTTGATAACTTTTTAACCTCTTTATCCAAAAATTGATTATCTATCCCTATATATTCCGAGCTTTTATAAATTGTAGAAGATAATCCGGGATTCATATTTTTCATAAGCGGAATTATATTGGCTCTTATAAAATTTCTTTTATATCTAGTATCCGAATTTGATTCATCAATTCTATAATCTTGATTATTTTCCTGTAAAAATTGAATTAAATCTCTTTTTTCAAACGATAAAAGGGGCCTGACATAAATTCCTCGCATGGAACGTATTCCTCTAAGTCCCCTTATTCCCGAGCCTCGAATAAGTCTTAATATCACCGTTTCAATCTGATCATCTGCCGTATGTGCGGTGGTTATAAAATCTAAATTCATAATTTTTGCAGCTTTATCAAAAAATCTATAGCGAGCAATTCTCGCCCCTTCCTCAGGGGAAAAATGGTTTCTTCGAGAAAATAGACCTACGTTGGATCTACCGATTAGAATAGGCAGATTCAATCTCTTGGCGAGCTTATTTACAAACATTCGATCTTCCCACGCACTTTTTCTCAACATATGATCATAATGAAGCACAACAAGATTATTTTTCAAAGGGTTCAAAGCATTAAGAAGCAAAAGAAGCGATACCGAATCAGGACCTCCTGAAACAGCGACTCCAATACGATGATTATTATAGATAAAACCGAATTCTTTTTTTATGACAGCCTCAAATTTGCGCAGCATCAAGCTGTGAAATCCAAAAGGCTTCTTGAGTTAAATTTATACATATTTTAACATATCTTTGGATGAGAAGCAACTATTAACAAATTGATAAAAAATGCTAATACGTCATATACCCCCATCTTTCTTAAATTTCTTATCTTTTAAACTTCCCCTGGCAGTAACCTACTCT
>CAZAPZ010000039.1:0-12943 GCA_964487285.1 uncultured Campylobacterales bacterium
ATCTATGTATTCCTTTTTGATAGGCATTCCAATATAACTGCTCACTTTTTTGTAGCTTAAATTTATTTTTAAAGCAGTTGGAACGCTGTCATAAAAAGCCGCAGAATCTATATTTCCCGAAGCTATTTTTTTAGTCAAGCCAAGAGCGCAGCTTAGTGCATTTTTTGTGCTCAGTCTATCCACGCCTCGTTCATATCTCTGCGATGCGCCGGTAGATAATTTCATAGCTTTCGATGTCTTTCTAACGGAAGTCGGATCAAACACGGCGGACTCAAACATAATTCTTTTTGTTGATTCGGTTATCTTACTGCTTATGCCACCCATAACACCTGCAACTGCAAGCGGAAAGCTGTCTGCTATAACAACTGCGTTGTCAGGCAAACTTCGTTTTTCTCCGTCCAATGTTTCTATTGTTTCACCTTTAAGCGATTCCCTGACAACTATTTTTGCATCTATTTTATCAAGGTCAAATGCATGCATAGGCTGACCTATATCAAGCATAATGTAGTTTGTTATATCAACAATATTGTATAACGGCCTGACTCCGCATTTCAAAAGTTTTACCTTAAGCCAAATTGGCGATTCGCCTATGTTAACATTGTCCATAGATGCACAATAATAAGATTGAATGTTTTCCGATTCAATTTTAAGATCAAACGGTTTAAGTTCTTTTAGATTGATATCCAAAGCCGTCCTTTCTATCTTTTTCTCTATATTTTTCCCATAAAATGCAGCCAAATCTCTTGCCACACCATAATGAGAAAGCAAGTCACCTCTATTCGGAGTAACCTCAAAGTCGATTAAAGAATCGGAAAATAGATCTATATCTTTCAGCATAGTACCATTTTTATACTTTTCATCTAAAATCAAAAGACCGCTTGATTTTTCTTCCAGCCCTATCTCTTCAAGCGAGATAGCCATACCTATAGACTCAACATCATCAAATTGCCTCTTTCCAAGAGTGCGGCCAAGAATCTCCGTATCGGGAGCCGCCCACGCAATCCGGTCACCTGCATTAACTTTATTATCCGATGTAACAACAATCAAATTTTGAGAACCTGTATCAATATGCAAAATTCTATTCTTTTTAAGATTCTTTTCTTCTATATCCGTTACCGTGGCAACTTTTATATTACCGACATTTTGCGTTAACTCTTTGACTTCGTCAACTTCCATACCAAGCTCTGTCATTTTTTGGGCTGTCTCTGCCGGTGTAGCATCAAGTTTCACCCATTCGTTAAGCCAATTATACGAAATTATCATACAATGCCGCCAAACTGAGACAGAAAACGCAGGTCGGAATTGAAAAATAGTCTTATATCATCAATACCGTATTTCAGCATTGCTATTCTTTCTATTCCAAGTCCAAACGCAAATCCTTGCCATTTTGAAGGGTCATATCCTCCGTTTCTTATGACATTCGGATGAAGCATTCCGCTTCCGAGAATTTCAAGCCATCCGGTATTTGAACAGACTCGGCATCCTTTGCCCCCGCAGATCATACAGCTTACATCAACCTCAGCAGAGGGTTCGGTAAAAGGGAAATAGCTTGGACGAAACCTGATAGCTCGTTTGCCGAAAACAGTATGTAAAAATAGCGTAAGTACACCTTTAAGATCCGAAAATCTTATATTTTTATCGATCATAAGTCCTTCAACTTGATGAAACATAGGGGAATGGGTTACATCCGAGTCTCGTCTATAAACAGTTCCGGGGGCAATAATTGCTATCGGGGGCTCTTTTTGTCTCATAGATCTTATCTGAACCGGTGATGTGTGCGTGCGTAGCAGCAAGTTGTTATCTTCTCCGGCAATATAAAATGTGTCCTGCATATCTCGTGCAGGATGATATTTTCCAATATTTAAAAGTTCAAAATTTAAAACATCCGTTTCAATCTCAGGACCTTTGGCAATAGAAAAACCCATTGAACTAAAAATTCCAATGATCTCATTGCCGGCTTTTGTAATCGGGTGAATGGAACCTGCATCAACAGAATATCCGGGCAATGTAATATCTATTGTTGATAAGTTTATTTTGGTCTGTGAAAGAATTTTTTTTATGGCTATATTTTTATCTTTTACCAATGTTTCTATTCGTAATTTAAGATCATTGATTTTTATACCGGCAGAACGGATTTCACTCTTTGGAAGCTCTTTTAATTTACCGAACAACAATGTGACGGAGCCTTTTTTTCCAAGCAGTTTAGCTCTAACCTGCTTAAGTTCTTCCTCTGTTGTACAGTCGGCAATCATTCGCATAGCATTCTCGCCGACATCTTTCGTATTAATCATTTTTAACTTTCCCCTTTTCACTAAGCATGGTTAATTAGTTTGTCGCTGCGAGCGCCGCTGGAATTAGTCTTCTATTTTTTTATCTTTTTAATTTCTTTCTTTCCCGATTCCGAGAAAGAAGAATCCATCTTACGGAATCCGAAAAGATGGATTTTCATTTTTACTTAACGCTTTGGTTCGGCTGTATAAGTTTTAGCACTTTCTATAATATTAGCAAAACTTGTTTGATCTTGTATTGCAAGCTCGGAAAGCATTTTTCTATTCAGCCTCCCGCCCTGTTTTATATAAAGACCCATGAATGTGCTGTAGTTAATGTCGTTTAAGGCACATGCAGCACTTATGCGCGTAATCCATAATCGTCTAAAGTCACGTTTTCTGTTCTTTCTTCCGGTATAAGCGCATGCAAGACCGCGCTCAACAGACTCAGAAGCGTTTTTATATGTTGATTTTCGTCTTCCGTAATAACCTTCAGCTAGTTTCAACATTCTCTTTTTTCTTTTATGTCTTGCTACAGATGATCTTACTTTTGCCACTTTGTCCTCCTATGTCATTATCATCTTTTTTATATTGGAAGCAATTTTACCTACAACATACACAGACTCTTTCAATGACCGTTTTCTTTTTCTATTTTTGCTGCTTGCAAGGTGACTTTTGAATCCTTTTCGTCTGACAAGTTTACCGTTTCCTGTCAACTTAAAACGTTTTTTTACCGCACTTCTCGTTTTATTTGCCATTTTTTATTCCCTCTTTAACTTTTAATTTTTTTAGGCACAACAATTACAAATAATCCTGCACCTTCACCCTTACTTCTTTTTTCAACTATGCCAATATCTTTTAATGCTTCTGAAACACGATCCATTAATTCGGCGCCCATACCTGTTATGGAACGTTCTCTACCGCGTAAAAAAATATTAAACTTTACTTTGCATCCGTCTTCAAGAAATTTTTTTGCTTTATTTACCTTTGCCGTATAATCCGCCACATCCGCAAAAGGTCTAATCTTAATCTCTTTAGTCTTAATAATTTTCTGATTCTTTTTACTATTCTTTAACTTTCTCTGTTGATCATAACGATACTTCCCAAAATCCATGATCTTGCATACCGGAGGCTCTGAATTAGCAGTAACCATAACAAGATCCAGCCCTACATCTTTGGCTCTTTCTATTGCACGTATCTTATTTATAACACCGACTTGCACACCGTTCTCATCAATCAACCTCACATCCTTAGAAACAATATCTTCATTTAAGATGCCGCTGGATTTTGTTTTAGGGCGCTTCCTATTCCTTAGTTCAAATCCTCTAATTCTTCTTATGCTTGACCTCCTCGTCTAACAAATGTATCATTTCATCTATGTTCAATTGTCCTATTCTCCTCTTTTTTCTTGCCCTCAAATCAACACTCTTTAACTCTAATTCTTTTTGACCTATTACAGCAACATAGTTGATTTTCTCAATTTCGCAAGCTCTTATCTTTTTAGAAAGAGTTTCGTCTTTATCAAATAGTTTAGCTCTAAAACCGTTTTCAAGCAACTTATTTACAATAATAGATGCATATTCTATCTGATTATCCGTTATCGGAACTACTGCAATTTGAACCGGAGCTATCCATAACGGAAAATCGCCTTTGAAATGTTCGATCAAAACTGCAACGAATCTCTCAATGGATCCGAGTATAACCCGGTGTATCATGATTGGACGAGATAGGCTTCCATCCTTGTCTCTGTATGTCAGGTCAAATCTTTCCGGCAGGTTAAAATCGCACTGTATTGTTGCACACTGCCATTGTCTTCCTATGGCGTCTGTCAATTTTACATCAATTTTAGGACCATAAAATGCACCGTCTCCCTCGTTGATTTGATACTCTTTATCACTTAATTTTAACGCGGTTATCAATGCATCCGTTGCAAGTTTCCAGTTTTCATCGCTCCCTATAGATTTTTTTGGTCTTGTAGATAGCTCAAGAGTGTAGTCGAATCCAAAAACTGCCATAGTTGAATCAACGAACTGCATAATGGAAACAATTTCATCGGTAAGCTGGTCAGGCCTGCAAAACAGATGAGCATCGTCCTGTGTAAATTCTCTAACCCTGAGAAGGCCGTTGAGCACACCTGATTTTTCATGTCTATGCACCACGCCAAGCTCAAAATATCGTTTTGGTAGATCTCGATAACTTCTCAGCTGCGACTTATAAACGGCAATATGTCCAAGACAATTCATTGGCTTTATGCCGAAACTTTGCGAGTCAACTTCCGTAAAATACATATTTTCACGGTAGTTATCGTAATGGCCGCTCTGTTTCCACAACTCTGTTTTCAAAATATCAGGACATTTTACAAATTCATAGCCTCGTCGTAGGTGCTCCTTTCTTTCAAACTCCTCAAGCCGGTATCTAATCATTGCTCCTTTCGGATGCCATATTATAAGTCCCGGTCCCACATCATTGCTAATGCTGAAAAGATCAAGCTCTTTACCTATTTTTCTATGGTCTCTCTTTTTAACTTCATCTAAATAGTCTATGTATTCTTTGAGTTCTTTTCTATTTGCAAAGGCAGTTCCATATATTCGCTGAAGCATATCATTTTTTTCATCGCCCTTAAAATATGCCCCGGCAATACTTAACAGCTTGAATGATTTCAGATAACCTGTATTAGGAATATGCGGACCTCTGCACAGATCAACATAATCGCCTTGCCGATACAAACTGACCACTTCATCATCAGGCAATGCTTTTATTATTTCTACTTTATATTTATCATTTAACTTTTCAAAATATTCTATAGCTTCAGCTTTACCGACCTCTTTTCTCGTAAAAGGATATTTGTGTTTAACGATTTCAGACATCCGCTCTGAAATTCTTGCAAGGTCTTCAAGCTTAAGTTTTTCAGGAATAGCAAAATCATAGTAAAATCCATTCTTTATGGCAGGTCCTACTCCGAAGCTGGCTATTGGATAAATGCTCTTTATGGCTTGTGCCATAATATGACTTGCGCTATGACGCTCAATCCGACGGCCTTTATCGCTGTCAAGATAAATTGGAGACACCGACACATCTTTATCAAATATCTTTGATAAATCAAACTCTTTTCCGTTAATTTCAACAGCTATAATATTACTGTTCTTAATTACGTCTTTTGCCGATCGGCCCTTATTAATAATAATATCCTCAGCTTTCGTAAATTTCTCCTTTCAAAAAATATGGTGGGCGCGAATGGTTTCGAACCATTGGCCTCTTGCATGTCAAGCAAGCGCTCTACCCCTGAGCTACGTGCCCATAAGTATAGACTTTGTTTATTATCACCTTATTATAGAAATGTCAAGTGCTTTTTAGAAATCGGGAATCAAAATTCAGGAGTTCGCCAATCAGAATAAAAAATGGGATCGGGTTTTTTAGCTTTTTTCCTGAATGTTAACTTATTAGTCACCTTGAATTATCTAAAGACTTTTTTGTAATTCGGCAAAATCTGCTACCCCTTGTTCCATAATTTCCATCATCTCGACTTCTGAAAGTCCAAGACGTTTGATAATTTCCTCATCCGCATCATAATAAAGTCCGTCTGCTGCCGTAGAAAGTCCGGAAATAGTTACAAGAAGATCCGATAGAGCTACGATCTGAAGAAGCTTGTTTTTCGGCTCGACAGACGGCGTATGATGCAATCTTGCGGTTTTTATAAACTCATCAGGAAAGTTCCATCTGCTAAGAAGCGTTGCACCGAGCTCTTCGTGAGTTATACCAAACTGCTCTAATTCAAGTTTGTTAAATGAGATATCGCCTTTTGCAAGACTTTTTTCTATTTCATAACTTTCTTCGTTCAGCATGTTCCCTAAAACAATTTTTCCTATATCATGAAGAAGCGCGCATTCAAATGCCAAATTCTGACCTTCTGATACTTTTTGTGCTATAAGTTTAGCAAAAACCGCGGAAGCTATTGATTCTTCATAGAATCCATTTTCACGTTTACTATACCCAATTTCCGATTTAAGATGCGATTCGGACATTTTTATTAAGGCAATATCCTTTAGTTGTTTATTTCCAATGCGCGTTAAAGCTGTTTTCAATGTTTTGATTTTACCTGTTGATCCGCAATAATAAGGCGAATTTGCTATTTTAAGAATGGCTGCAGTAACAAGCGGATCGTATTTCATCTTAGCTTCAAGTTCCTCGGATGATTTTAACGGATCATCAAGAAGTTTTATGATTGTCATGTATGTCTTTGACATAGGTTTTATATTATCTATATCTTTAATAATTCTCTGTTTTCTGATGGCACGCTTAATTTTGTTCATAAAACAATCTCCTTGCCTCTGACTTTGACAGATGTCTTTCCTGTTGATAAATCCAATGTTAAAGTCCTGCTGTCATGACCACCGAGAAGCGATGCGCTTAATTTGACGCCGTTATTTACAAAAAGAGTTTCAAGCATTTCTATATTCTTCTTTCCTATTTCAAATATTGAAGCAGCATTCATCAGCGATGCACACCCCGCCGCCACAATTCTCAGCCGTTCTTTCTTAGCGCCGAGTGTATAACATTTCTGAAATAGCAGAGGAATTCCCGAATTAACATATTGAAATGGGTTTTTACCTATACCGGATGGTTTTGCAAGCATAGCATGAAGCATTCCTCCCACCTTTGCTGCCGGATCATAGATAGCAAGCCCAAGGCATGACCCCAGAGCATAAGTGATAATCATATCATTTGAATTATTAGATACTTTCAAATCGGAAATCTTAACTATTTGAACCATTTATTCACCTTATTTCATTATTCAAAAACGGATCTTCTCAGTTATGAAAATTAAATTTATTTTTCTAAAGCTCCATTCTGTTTTACAAACATGCGTATATTGTAGCCGTCGATTAATGCTTGTAAAGCAAGGCCGCCTTAAGCGCATGCTTTGCCTAAGAGAAAACCTCATAAAAAGCTGTGGATTTGGGTATTGTGCAGCGGCCTCTTTAATAAGGGAAAACATATGCTATAATTTGATATAGTTTAAATAAGAATGGAGCATCAAAATAGAAATGCTTTTTAAATCGCTTAAAAGTACGGTAATAAAAAAGGATGAGATTCAGCTTCAAGATGAATATGTAATCATAGAACAACCATTTCACATTCTTCTGAACGCCGTTGATCTCGGTGCATCAATGATTTTGCCGCACAATTTAGAAGAATTTGCCGTAGGATTTTTGTATGCACAAGGATACATCAAAAACTATAATCAGATAGACTCCATACGAACATGTGAGGATGGATCGATATTTGTATATGCAAAATCCGCAGGCGTTCCAAAACCCAAAGAATCAATCGTTACATCAGGATGCGGGGCAGGCAGCATAGCAGCGTCCGTTATCTATAACAATGAGATCAAAAAAGTTAAAGACTGCGAATTGAGCATCAATGATTGTACAAAATTAATTAAGGAAACAACAATCCAAGGTCTTGAGCTTTCCAGTAAAACGCATGGCGTTCATATTGCAGGATTTTTTTCAGAAGGCAAGCTTAAGGCATTTGCCGCTGATATTGGAAGACATAACGCTATCAATAAAGTAATGGGGCGCTTATTAATAGATGAAACTTCAACAACAGGTGCAATCTATACAACCGGCAGATTGACATCGGAAATGGTGGCTTTTGCGGCAAAATTGGGAATACCCATCCTTATAAGCAGAAATGCACCATCATCATTGGGCATCCAAATAGCCGAAAAATATGAAATGACGCTTATATCGTATGCAAGACCGGGGCGATTGAATATTTTTAACCGCCCGGACCGCATCACTAACTAACTTTAAGCTTGCAAATGTAATTATTTAGAAAAGTTAGGTTTCAAAATTGTATTGATCTATTTTTTCAACGATTTAAGATATTCGCCAATTGCCTCGGCATCTGTTTTTGTAATAGTTCCCTTTAGTCCGGCCATCATAGCAACACTGCCAAGCGCTTTTATTACATCTTTTCCATCTTTGCCGCGAATATTCGGCCCCACAACTCCTTTGGCATTAGTCCCATGGCAAGCAGCACAATTTGCCTGAAACAGCGCTTTCCCTGTTGCAGCATTCGCTTTTACACCAAAGCCTGCAAAACTTAAAACTATAGCAATTGCTGTTAAACTCAAAAATCTTTTCATCGTTCCTCCGAAAATTTTTTAATAATGCCGTATTATATAAAACGCTTTAATTGAAAAAGAATAGATTCGAGCCTAAGCTCCCCTATTGCATTCCATATTTCTTTGCCGTTTTTATAAAGAACCATAGTAGGCGTGTTTATAATATCGAACCTTTCCATTATGTCAATATGCTTGACTATATCAATTTTTCCCATTGGAAGTTCTTTGCGTATTTCAGAAAGTTTTTCAATCACAGGGCTCATAACTTCGCATGCTTCGCATGGGTCGGCATAAAAATAGACAAATACAAATTTGCCTGCCCTGATTTTATCACTGATATTATTACTGCCAAACTCTTCGATCATCTTGTCTCCATATTATATTCTGATTTTCCAAATTCAACGGTTCCGTCGGTAAATAATTCATGTTTCCATATAGGTACATATTTTTTGATTTCGTCAATAACATATCTTGAAGCTTTATATGCAGCATCTCTATGAGGGCTGCTCACAGCTATGACAACGGATATGTCTCCTATAGAAAGCATTCCGTATCTATGAACAATCCATACTGCCGATAAATTCCATTTCGATCTTGCAGAATCTTCTATTTTTAGAAGCTGGGACTCGGCCATCTCTTTATAGCATTCGTATTCTATTGATACAACCTGCTTATCATTAGTTTCATCTCTCACTGTGCCGACAAACACAACCACTGCGCCCGCTTTATCCAGCTTGACTTTTCCGTAAATGTCCAATATATCGGATTCGGTTATAACATCTGTAATTTTAATCATCTATCCTCCGCTTACGGGAAGAATAAATGATACTTCATCATTCTCCCTTAATTTCCCACTATCACAATATTCGTAGTTTACAGCGGTTTGCGAATGCTCAAAATATCTCTTTGCCAACGGATATTTTGTGTAAAGCAAACTCTTTAGTTTCTTAATATCTTCGCTTTCCGCTATATTTATGACTTCGGAATCTATTCCTGTAATATCTTTAATGGCTGCAAAATATCTAACGGTTATATTCATAAAATAATTATATCAAATGTTTCGGCAATAACAATTTTTTCAATCTTTCTTTCTTTTCAGTCAAGCAACTACGATTTAACAAGTTGATTTTATGCAATAAAATAATATAATAACTCATATACTCTGTATAAGGAGAATAACATGAAGTCGTTTCATACACTTGATGCAGCACAAACCATATCAATAGTTAACAGCTCTTTTGAAGGATTGAGCAGCCAAGAAGCACTGAAACGATGGAATCATTACGGTCAAAACTCTCTTCCCGAATCCAAACCGAAGTCGATCTATCAAACCTTTTTTGAACAGTTCAAAAGTCCGATCATCCTTATCCTAATAGCTGCTGTACTAATCAGTTTCGGTATTGGTGAAATACAAAACGGCTGGTTTATATGCGCTGTTTTGATAATCAATGCTGCAATAGGAACTTATCTGGAGCGAAGTGCTGCTCAAAAAGCTTACGCACTGCGCAAAAGCGTTAAAACATTCTCTACGGTTTATCGCAATAGACAGCTTACGACACTCGATACATCGCTGCTGACAATTGGCGATGTCGTGATACTTAAGAGTGGCGATAAAATATCTGCCGATATGCGTCTGATTGAAAGCAGAGAGTTCATGGTAGATGAATCTTTGCTTACAGGCGAATCTGTCGCAGTTTTGAAAGATGCAACACGCATTTTTGATAATGAAGATATGCCTATGGCCGATCGCACTAATATGATCTATTCCGGAACATATGTTACGACCGGAAGAGCCCGAGGTGTGATTACGGCAATAGGAATGCAGACACAGATTGGTCGGATCGCTAAAATATTGGCACAAAAAGGTGAAGGTGCAATCCCTCTAATTCAAAGACTTGAGCGATTCTCAACCAATATAGCCATAGCCGTACTCATTGCAGGACTTCTCCTTTTCGCACTTGCGATCTATCACAATACGCCGTTGCGTGAAGTCTTTCTCCTTGTTCTCGCCCTTTTTGTTTCATCGGTTCCCGAAGGGCTTCCGGTAGCTATTACGGTTGCACTCGCATCGGCTGCCGTGGCAATGTCCAAACGCAATGTTATTGTGCGCAAACTTGCAGCCATAGAGGGATTGGGATCTTGTACGATGATAGCAACCGACAAAACCGGTACGCTGACCCAAAATCGGCTGAATGTGTCATCCGTAATAACTCCCGAATTAAAGATAGATCGGCCAAAAGATGCCGATAGAAATATGGCATTGTTGATGATCATAGCCAATGAAGCTCATCTCACAAGAAGCGGCGATCAGAATTCGCTTACAGGCGATCAAGTAGATACGGCGTTCGCTGAATTTGCTCTGCAGGCAGATATAACTTTGGTTTCTTTATTCGAGCAGGAAAGAGCATCGTTACTTCCCTATGAATCCCAAAGAAAGATGGGCGGCGGTGCAATAAAAATAAATAATCGGTATTTACATGTATTTAAAGGTTCACCCGAAGCAATTCTGGAATGCTGCGCTCTTGAAGCAGATAAGAAAAAGAACATTCAAAAAACCGTGGATTGGTGGGCTGCCGAGGGGTATCGCATCATAGCTATAGCATATCTATATGCAGAGTCGGGAGATTTGAAGCAAAGCATTCAGGATAAAAATTGTATATGGTTTGGCTTTGCAACTATCATTGATCCGTTGAGAAAGGGTGTTAAAGAAGCGATTAAGACATGTCATAATGCCGGTATTGAGGTGGCTATGGTCACAGGCGACCATCCGGCAACAGCATACCATATAGCCGGAGAGATAGGAATTGCACTCAGTTTTGAAGAGGTAATGGATTCCGAAGCTATAAACCGCTGGATTAATAGCGGCAGCAAGGCAGAAAAGATAGCAGACATACGTGTTTTTGCGCGTGTCTCCCCTGATCAAAAACTTGCTATTGTTCAGGCATTTCAAAAAAATGGACACTATGTAGCCGTAACCGGTGACGGCGTTAATGACGCTCCGGCTTTGAAATTCGCCAATATAGGTGTGGCTATGGGCAGATCGGGCACTGATGCGGCCAAGGAAAATGCCGATCTAATCCTTTCAGATGATGCCTTTAGCTCAATTGTCAACGGCGTAGAAGAAGGCAGACGGGCATACGATAATATTCGCAAGGTAGTGCATCTGCTTATCTCAACCGGTTTTGCCGAAATCGTACTGGTGCTTTTATCTATGCTCTTTATTATGCCTGTTCCGCTTCTGCCGATTCAACTGCTCTGGCTCAACCTTGTTACCAACGGCATACAAGATGTAGCACTCGGTCTTGAAACTGCCGAGCCAGGCATACTTAAACGACATCCGCGACCTCCAAACGAACCTATATTCAATCGTATAATGATCAGCCGTATTGCTGTCGGCGGATTGTATATGGGATTTATTGCATTTGGATTCTTTTATTATTTGATGCATACCGGTTATACAATTGACAGCGCACGCAATTTAATACTTATGCTTATGGTGTTGTTTGAAAATGCTCATGTTTTCAACAGTCGAAGCGAAAGAATATCTATTTTTAAAATAAATCATCTGAAAACTCTCCTGATACCGGTGTCTGTTATTCTCGCTCAAGCTATACACACCGGTGCATTGTACTTTCCTCCGGCACAAAAATTGCTGAAAGTTAAACCTATATCATTTGCTATTTTTAGCGAACTGCTGTTTTTTGCTTTAGGGCTTATTGTAGTAATGGAAGCTGAAAAATGGTTTCAAAAACGTTTGCGATAAAGTATCTCCTGATTATGAAACTGCCGTATAATAAGTGCTAAGTTAACTCACATTTCCGTGCTTTTAGCAGTTCATTTTATTGCGGCTTTTTGAAAATAGCCTTTCATTGCGCATGAAATTAACAGTTGCAATTATAAATCGAAACTATAACATTGCAGGAAATAGCAGTCAAGGAGTATATATTATGCAAGCAAAAAGCCCATTTGAATCGAAGGTTTCAATTGTTCACGAGGCACTTCCCGAAGATGCTAATGCACAAGGCAGCATTCATGGTGGAACAATTATGAAGCTTATGGATGCTGCTGCAGGCGTTGTATCAAGGCGGCATTGCAGAAAAAATGTAGTTACGGCAAGGGTGGATAGCCTTGAATTCCTGTCTCCTGTTTATATAGGAGATTTGATTATAGTTAAGGCAATATTGATATATACGGGAAGAACCTCGATGGAAGTTAAGGTTAATGTGGAATCTGAAAATATGATAACGGGTCAGATTACGGCAACAACTTCAGCGTTTTTTACAATGGTAGCGTTGGATGAAAATAGAAATCCGGCAGAAGTTCCCCCAATCCTTATAAATTCCGAATACGAAAGCAGATTGTATCAAGATGCTAAAATCAGAATTAAAGAACAAAGGAACAAGCGCCTAAAATCATAGAAACTATAATGAGACTACGGCAGAATATTCAAATTAACAGCTTTTATCAGCTTTCCTATAGGCAAGGCAAACTTCTAACCGGGTTAATTTCAAAGAAGTAAAACGTGAGCGTAAAGGAAAGCAGATAT
>CAZAPZ010000040.1:0-12730 GCA_964487285.1 uncultured Campylobacterales bacterium
GGGCCGGAGGTTCTAACCAATTGAGCCATGGGCCCGTTATTTCATACTTTGCTAAAAAGCAATACTGCGTTTGTTCCTCCAAACCCAAAAGAATTACTTACTGCAACATCAGCCGCCGCCTTTCTTGCACTGTTCGGAATGTAATCCAAGTCGCAAAGCGGATCAGGATTATCAAGGTTGATAGTAGGCGGGAAAATAGATTTGTCAAGAGCCATCGCAGTAATTACCGCCTCAATTCCACCTGCAGCTCCAAGCGTATGTCCAATAGAAGATTTAATTGAGCTTATTATTAAGTTTTTTGCATGACTGGCAAATACGGATTTTATTGCTTCTGTTTCACCGATATCGTTCATAACAGTCGATGTGCCATGCGCATTTATATATCCTACCTTATCGGCGGAAATTTTTGCATCATTAAGAGCGAGTTTCATAGCTTTTGCCGCTCCTTTGCCGTGTGGAGACGGAGCAACAATGTGATATGCATCACCGTTCATACCGAAGCCCGCAAGTTCGGCATAAATATGAGCACCTCTTTTTTTTGCATGTTCATACTCTTCTAATACAACAATTCCGGCTCCTTCGCCAATAATAAAGCCATCTCTATCTCTATCAAACGGTCTGCTTGCGGTTTTAGGATCATCGTTGCGTATTGATGAAAGTGTTTTTGAAGCTATAAATCCTGCAACAGCAAGCGGAGTTACTGCCGATTCCGCTCCTCCTGCGACAAATATATCAGTATCGCCGTATTGAATGGATCTTGCTGCAATACCTATGGAATGCGTTCCTGTTGCGCAAGCAGTAACGATAGAGAAATTCGGACCTTGAAAGTTATATTTTATCGATACTCTGCACGATGACATATTTACAATAGACATAGGAATAAAAAACGGAGATACACCTCTTTCTCCTCTTTTTTCCAATGCCAAACTGTATCGTTCTATAGCAGCAATTCCACCAATGCCGGAACCGATGGATACCCCAACTCTTTCAGGCGTATAATTGGTTATTCCTGAATCTTCCCATGCCTCAATTGATGCACCAAGAGCATACTGAACGAAAAGATCCATTTTTTTTAATTCTTTTTTTTCAACAAAATTCGGTTTAAATTCTTTTATTTCTCCTGCAATTTTGCTCTTGAATTTCGTCGGGTCAAAATGTGTAATCTTTGACACCCCCGATTTGCCGCTAATTAAATTATCAAAACTCGTTTTAGCATCATTTCCGACAGGTGTTATTGCACCTACTCCTGTAATAACAACACGTCTCAATTCTATCCCCTATGCTTTATGTTCTTTTACGTAGTCGATGGCGTTTTGAACGGTTCTTACTTTTTCAGCATCACTATCGGGTATTGAAACACCGAATTTCTCCTCTAACGCCATTACCAATTCAACAGTGTCAAGAGAATCGGCACCGAGGTCTTCTATAAATCTCGATTCGGATTTGACTTCTGATTCTTCAACACCCAATTGGTCAATAATAATTGCTCTTACATCACTTTCCAAACTCATCTTTCCTCCTCCATGTTACCTTTAATAGTATTCTTTTACTTTTTCCGCTATCGGTTTATAAATGTAGTCCGCCGTCTATTCTTACAATAGTTCCCGTTATATAGCCGGAACTATCGGATAGTAAAAAGAGCACAAGATTAGCAACGTCTTCCGGCTTTCCAAATCTTTTCATGGGAATTTTTTGTATCATGGCATCTCCTGCGGTTTCCTCTAACTGTTTTGTCATATCCGTTTTTATAAATCCGGGTGCTACTGCATTTACTCTTATATTTCGCGAGGCCAGTTCTTTTGCAAGAGCTTTAGTAAAGCCGATAACTCCTGCTTTGCTGGCAGCATATGCAGTTTGTCCGCCTCCGCCGTCCTCGCCAATAATGGAGCTTACGTTCACTATACTGCCAAATCGGTTTTTTATCATGCCTCTAACCACTACTTTTGCTATCATCATACCCGAAATTAGATTAATATCAATCGTATTTTTAATATCTTTTAAAGGTGACAAAACCAATAGATTATCTTTTGTTATGCCGGCATTATTTACGAGATAATCTATATTACCGACTTTAGATCTGATCTCTTTCACTGAATTCTCAATAGATTCGATATCCGATAGGTCGAATTTCGCGGCTATTGCAATTTTGCCGGATGCTTTTGATTTGGCAACGATGGACTCAGCCAAGCTGTCGCTATGCGCATATCCTATAATCACGGTTATGCCGTTTTCCAATAGTTTTTCCGCAATAGCTTTCCCTATGCCCCTTGTTGCACCTGTTACAAGTGCTGTTTTGCCTGTAAATTTCATTTTTCTTTAGATAAAAAGTTTGTTATATCGCTCTTATCGCGAATATTTACGACATTAATTGTTTTGTCAATTCTGCGGATAAGACCTTTTAAGACCGATCCAGGACCTATTTCTATCATAGATTTCGAGAATCTCTTCGCCGTGTTTATATTATCCATCCATCTTACCGGGCTAACTATTTGATCTAATAATAATTTTTTTATATTTGTTAGAGACAGGCTCTTTGAAGAACTGTTTTCTATGACAGGAAATTCAGGTTTATGGAATTTAGTATTTTCGATATAAGGTTCAAGTTCGTGCTTAGCAGAGTCCATAAGCTTGCAGTGAAATGGAGCCGAAACAGGCAGCATAATCAGTTTAAATCGGTCTTTCAGCAAATTTTCAACATATTTAACACCATCGGCTGTTCCGGAGATTACCTGCTGGTTTGGTCCGTTATAATTTGCTATATCACAATAAAATCCGTTTGATTTGGCAATGCTGCACCCCTCTTGGACCGGATCAATTGGAGCTATAACCGCAGCCATAGATCCTGTTCCTACGGGTGTCGCTTCCTGCATAAATTTTCCTCTTAAATAAGTTAGTTTGACAGCCGATGCAAAGCTCAAAGATTTGCTTGCTACGAGAGCTGAGTATTCACCAAGGCTGTGTCCCAAAGCTCCAACTATAGAAATTGCGATTCGAGAACTGATTATTGACCAGATTGCAAAACCGGTTGTAAGTATGGCCGGTTGAGCGTTTGCTGTCATTGCAAGTTCCGATTCAGGTCCATTTAAAATCAAATTTTTTAAATCCATTTTAAGAATATCAGACGCTTCTTCATAAAGCTTATTTATCTCAGGGAATTGCTTAAAAAGATCGCGGCCCATTCCGACAAATTGAGATCCCTGACCGGGAAAAAGTAACACCATATCTGTATGATTCATCTTAGAGATTTTGTAAAATTAAGGTACACGCTATCCTTGTAGTAAAATCTTGTTAATGGTCAAACTGACAAAGTTTTAAAAGAGTGTCATTTGCCTGATTTATAATATCGGCAACAATGGTTTTAACAGGCTTTATCCGGTGTACAATACCCGCACATTGACCTATCATCACCGATCCGTTTACCACATCTCCATCTTGTGCCGCCAATTTTAGTTTTCCTTCCCCGAATTCCTCCAATGCTTCAATAGAAGCACCTCCTGCTTCCAATTTCATAAATTCTCTTGCAAGTCTATTCTTTGCTATTCTTACAGGATGACCTGTTGTGCGACCGGTTACAACGGTAGCTCTGTCATTCGCATCTATTATTTTATTTTTATAGTTTTGTGCAATATTGCATTCATCGGATGCAATAAATCTTGTTCCCATCTGAATTCCTTGTGCGCCAAGAGCCATAGCGGCAATCATTCCTCTTCCATCGGCAATACCGCCTGCCGCAATGACAGGTATAGAAACCGCATCTACTACTTGAGGTATTAGAGGCATGCTATGAAGCTCGCCTATATGCCCTCCCGATTCGCCTCCTTCGGCAATTAACATATCAATTCCTGTTCTTTCCATTCTTTTTGCTAATGCAACAGAAGCAATAACAGGTATAACTTTTATGCCTTTTTTTTGGAATTTTTCCATATATTTACCAGGATTACCTGCACCGGTTGTCACAACTTTTACAGAACTGTGTCTTAATATGGCAGCTACTACATCATCTACAAAAGGTGAAAGCAGCATTACATTAACACCAAACGGTTTATTGGTTCTTTTCTCAGTCTCTATAATGCGTTTTTCAACCCAGTCGCCCGGAGCAGTTCCGGATGCAATAATACCAAGACATCCGGCTTCGGATACGGCACTTACAAGATATTCATCTGATACCCAAGCCATACCTCCCTGAAATATTGGGTAGTTTATGCCTAATATATCGCATATTTTTGTTCGCAGTGAACTTACCATTGGATTAACATTGCTCCCCAGCTCAGACTGGCACCAAAAGCGTTAAGTAGAACCGTATCACCCGTTTTAATTCTATCGGATTCGATAGCCTCGTTTAAAGCCAACGGTATTGATGCTCCGGCAGTGTTGCCATGATGGTCAATAGTTACAACACATTTTTCAAACGGTATATTCAATCTTTTTACAACCGATGAAATTATTCTTGCATTAGATTGATGAGGTATTACTACATCAATATCATCATTATCAATTTTTGACTTTTTAATTACCGAATTACATACCTCTTCGAGATGCCTAACGGCAATCTTGAAGGTATCATGCCCTTCCATATGAATTTTGTTATAGTTGCCTTTAGGAGCATGAAATGTTCCATTGCCCGGCACAATCATGAGATACGCATAATCACCATTGGCATGTATTTCCGAATTTATAATACCGCTTTTACCGTCATCTCGTGATAATATCACAGCCCCTGCACCATCTCCAAATATTATAGCCTGGCTTCTGTCTTCCCAATTTACTACTCTGGACAACAGTTCTGCCCCTACAACAAGAATGGTTTTTGCTTGTCCCGATCTTATGTATGCGTTTGCAGTAGTCATAGAATATAAAAATCCAGAGCAAGCCGCATTAAGATCTAAAGCACCGCATCCGGTATTTCCAATACCGAGTTTTCTTTGCAAATGAAGCGCTGTTGCAGGAAGTTCCATATCAGGCGTGCAGGTACCAACTATTATCATATCAATTTTGTCAGCCGATATACCGGCTCTTTTGAGCGCCATTTTACTTGCTTCGTATGCAAGATCCGATGTCACCTGGTTTTCATCTGCAATATGCCTTTCTTTTATACCGGTTCGTTTTGTTATCCATTCGTCAGATGTATCCATTTTCTTTTCGAGATCAAAATTAGTAAGAATTTTTTCAGGCAAATATCCACCTGTTGCAATTATTCTTGACTTATACATTTTGTTTATCCTTTTAGCATCTGTTTCTGTATATCATTTTCAATCATCTCATTCATCTTGTTTTTAACTAAATTAGTAGCGACTCGGATAGAATTCATAACGGCTTCGGACCTGCTTCTTCCATGACCGATTATTCCTATACCCCTTATTCCAAGAAGCGGAGCACCGCCAAAATGTTCATATCCAATCCGCATTTTTATTTTTTTGAATGCAGCCCTATTAAAGATATAGCCTATTTTATACCATAAATTTTTTGACATTTCACTTTTAATAAAATATCCAACAGCTTCGGAAGCACCTTCGCTTGCCTTAAGTAGTATATTTCCTGAGAATCCATCGCATACGAGTACATCGCACCTGCCTTCAAACACCTCGCCTCCCTCAACATTTCCGATAAAATTAAGATCTGATTTGACAAGAAGTTCAAATGCCGCACGAGTAAGCTCGTTTCCCTTACCCGATTCTTCCCCGTTGCTTAGAATGCCGATTCTCGGGTTAATAATTTTTTGGGTATTTTTCATATATGCAGATCCCATTATACCAAATTGTAGCAGGTAGTTTGGCTTGCAGTCAACATTTGCACCTGCATCAACTACAACAACCGAACCTTTTCTCGTTGGCAGAATGGCTCCTATTGCCGGTCTCGCAACTCCCTTAAGGCGTCTTAGATTCAGAGCTGATGCCACCATAACGGCACCTGAATTTCCTGCAGATACGAAAGCCGATGCTATTTTATTTTTGACTAAATCTACGCACTTTACAATAGAACTACTCTTCTTTTCATTGAGGACTATCGTCGGATGGTCATCCATAGATACTTCGCTTTCCGTATTAATTACTTTTATTTTTTCCAATGGATAATCAAGAACTCTAAGTTCTTTGAGAATATTCTTTTCTCTTCCCACCAGCAGTATATTGCTTTTCAATCTCTTAACAGCTTGTATTGCGCCTAAAACGATTTCATGAGGAGCTCTGTCTCCTCCCATGGCATCAACTGCTATCCACATAATTTTTAGGATACCTCTATAACTTTCCTGCCCTTGTAATATCCGCAGCTTTGGCAGACATGATGTGCTATTTTCGGTTCGTGACAATTATTGCATGCAACAACGGTAGGCTTAGCTACTTTCCAGTTTGCCCTTCTCTTTTTTGATCTTGCCTTATAATGACGCCTTTTTGGTAAAGCCATTTCTACCTCTCTTTTATAAATTCAGTAATTTTTCTAATAATCTTTCCATTGTAACTCTCATAGGACATAAGATTAATACGCTAAAAAAAGTGTTTGTCAAGTAGTTGCAACTTCAGGGAAAAAGAATATTATTTCATTTTTTGCAGTCTCCGGTGCATCGGAGCCATGTATTGCATTATGCTCTATATTCGATCCGTAAAGATTTCGAATCGTACCCTCATCTGCTTTAGCGGGGTCGGTCGCTCCCATAATATTTCTATATCGTGCGATGGCGTTTTTGCCTTGTATTACCATTGGAATGATTTCTCCGCTTGACATAAAATCGGTGAGACTATTATAAAACGGTTTCTCATTGTGAACGGCATAAAATTTTTCGGCTTGACTTTTAGTTAATATAATTTTTTTGATAGCAACTATTTGAAGGCCTGATTGTTCTATCAGATCAATAATTTTACCGCTGTTTCTTGCTTTTACAGAATCAGGTTTAATAATTCCAAGTGTTGTTTCCATAATTAAGCCGCCCTTTCACTATCGCTTTTGGCATCGTTTTTAACGCTGCTTTTAACATCTTTTTTTGTCTGCTTTTTCTTTGTTTTTGTACTCGCTGTTTCATCATGAACATTATTTAGGCATGATGGTTTGCTTGCGTAGTCTGTAGCATACCATCCCGATCCCTTTAAAATAAATGACGAATGCGTTATAGCTTTGTGCACAACTTTACCGCATTCAGGGCAGCCTTCTATTGGATGGTCACTCACTTTTTGAAGTTCTTCAAACTTATATCCACAACTTTCACAAACATATTTATAAATCGGCATTAAATTTTTATCCTCCAAGCATTTAATTGTTTTTCTGTTATTCCGTCAACCTCTATCAGCTTATTGCGGCTTTTATGACCGCTAAATACATTGATGCGACCCTTTGCAATTTTAAGCTCTTTTGCAATAATTTCAAGCAATTGGCGGTTAGCAAGACCTTTTTGAGGTGATGCAGTAAGTTTAATTGTTAAATTGCCGTCGCTTCTTTCAACGGCTATTCTACTTGCATTCGGCTTAACATGAACAACAAATCTAACATTTCCTGATTCGGTAACTTTAGCCATCCGATGCAACTTTACCGCCTCAATAAAAAATGTCAAGTAGCTTACGGGAGAAGATCGATTTTTTGTACTTGCCGATAAACTAATCACTTGAAAGTATCACTGTCAGACTTATAATAGCATGCAACTAAACTTGCTTATTAAGCTATGCGCAACCAGGGTTGGTAATGCGGCTTGGCTTGATTGAGGTGAGTTAAAAATTTGGAGGTGTTATGTCGCAGAAAAGGGTTGTAGTTTTCTCAACTCCTACATGTTCATGGTGCAGGAAAGCAGAACAGTATTTGAAAACTAAGGAGATTAAGTTTAAAAAAGTTGATGTGTCTCGCGATCAAAATGCAGCAAATGAAATGGTAAGAGTTTCAGGGCAGTCAGGAGTTCCTGTTATTTTGATTGGATCAAGACCTATTATTGGTTTTGATAGAGCGAAGATCGATAGATATCTTGCCAATTAATAGCAGTTCTTGTAAAAAAGCGGGGGTTTATGTCGTAGAATAACTCCCGCACCGACAAGGTCGAATTCTACGAGTGAATGAAAAATTAGTGGTTCCTTCCCGAATTGAATGGGTAGCAACAATCTATTTTATCCTGCAAGACAGGCGGAGATTCGTTTCAGCCTACTATAACAAGATAAAAGATTCGAAAGCTTTTAATCAGTTGTTAAGAGACGGTTTAAATAAGTGTAATAACTGGGATAAAAGCTGAATATCACATCAGCTATATAAAATCAGCAGAGGGTAAAAATAAAAGAAAGCTGATGTATGTTGCCGATTTTGTGATGAAGAAGATTCAAGTTGAGCATGCGTGAAAAACCAAAAGATAACAGTTGGGAAATTGCATGAAGGACAACAATATGAAATCTATATCAAAACAGAGGCTTATCGGTTTTGCCGTTTCGAGCATAGTTGAAATACTAATGGTTATCTTAGGTTTGATTGTTTTAGCTTATACATTGCAGCTTGCTGATATAGGCGTAGAGTTTAATATACTTGCTGATAGTTTAAATAATAATATTGAACTTTCCTACACGGGGAAAGTTCAATTATCAGAAGGGTTTAAACACCGTTTAAACAAGCTAAAAGACAATCCTCTTATATCTCACAATAAGTATAAGATGTTAGATGCCAAGATTGGAGAATTGCTTCATTTAAAAAATAGGCGGGCATTGCTCGATCATTCATACGGTATCAGAAAATTGCTCGAAGAGAGCAGGGAAAAATCTCGTTTTATATTAGCAGCAATAATAGCTATATCCGCCTTTCTGTTTCTTATTGTCTATATATTTATAATCTTCCTGCCTGATAAGCGATTTCAAAAGTCTATTGATAATATCACTCAGAGTCTATCAAAATTAGAAACAGGCAGATATTTAAAACTTGAAGAAACGGTGTTTAAGGAAACGTTTCAATTGGTAGAGCAATCAAAACGGGTAATTAATAAAACCATTAATGTTATCAGAATGAAAACCATGCTGAGCGCAATAAACGAGATAATAATCAAGTCAAAAACCGAATCTCAAATTTTCAGCGATGTCTGCAAAGTGCTTGTTCAACAGGGAAAATCAAAGCTCGCATGGATAGGTATTTTAAATGAAGGCGGCGATATAACAAAAACATACTTTTGTGGAGATGAAAGTTTCGTAAAATATATCGCAGGAGTCTTAAACAGTACTTTCTGCAGCTGTCCATCCGCCAAAAGAGCAGAGAGGGGGCGTATCTTCATAAATAATAACATAAATGCAAATAAAAATATGGATAGCTGCAGAGATGAAATGCTCAAAAGAAATTACCTCTCAAGCGCCTCTATGCCGATAATCAAAAAAGGCAGGCTGATTGCTACTCTGAATATCTATGTAGATAGAATAAACTTTTTCAAAAAGAAAAACTTCGATCAGCTTAGAGAGGGTTCAGATGTTATCTCTTTTGCCCTTGATAAGATGGCAGATGATAAGTGGCACAATATAATAGTTGAAGCATTAAAAGACTTATCCTACAGCGTTATCATAGATACAAACTTGACCATTGTATATGCCAATCAAGCAGCCGAGAATATCTTATCTGAAGACAGCGCAGGCAAACTTTTAGGCAGAAATTGCAGTATATTCAATGAAAAACTTAAAAATATAATTTTGACAAAGGATTTATTTGACAACATCAAAAAAGATAAACCTTTCAATGATCTGCTGACATATTTAAGAAAAGATGGCAATTTATCATATTTGGACACGGTCATAACCTATTTTGAAGCTGCAGAAGGCGATAATTATTTCATTATTTCCGGTAAAGATATTACAAAAGAGGTTAACCTTCGGGATTCCGTAAACAAAATGCTTTTTTATGATTCTGAAACTGATCTGCCCAACAGAAATCACTTTTTAGAATCTGCTGAGGCATATATAATGACAGCAGAGAATAAGCAATCGGCATTGGCAATAATTGATCCTCATAATTTCACCTATATCAATAATACAATAGGATTTATAAACGGCAGCAAACTTCTCAAATCAATCGGGTCCCGTTTAACAGGAGTACTTAAAAGCGGTGATCTCGTGGCAAAAGCACCAGCAAGCAGATTTTATCTCTTTATAAAGGATATAGATACAAAATATGATCTCAGCTCTATTTTAAAAAGAATAGGCGATGAGCTAAAACGGCCGTTTAATATAGATTCAGAAGAGATCAAAGTGCTGTTTCATACAGGCATTTCTATATATCCGAATGATGCTGAGAATGCATCAGATCTTTTGTCTAAAGCAGAAACTGCTCTGCTTTACAGTAAACAATCAGGTGATGAAGAATCGATTAACCAACCCAGCTTTTTTACAAGAAAGATCGCTTTGAATATAAAGAGAATAGAGAAGTTAAAAGATGATCTATCGCTTGCTATTAAACAAAAAGAGTTTGTTTTATATTATCAGCCATATTTTAATCCTGTATCAAAGGCAGTAACAGGTGCAGAATCACTTTTGCGCTGGCAAAAAGACGGCAAGATAATAATGCCTGGAGCATTTATCCATGTTTTAGAAAAAAGCGCTATGATTAGAGATGTTGAAAAATGGATCATAAATCAAGCTTGCTCTGACATCAGAAAACGTCAGGACAAAGGGCTGAAGATTGTGCCTATTTCAATTAATATATCACCTAATAGCTTTGTTGCACCTGATCTGACATCCAATATCCTTTCTACTTTAGAAAAATATAGGGTAAATCCAGCTCTTTTAACTATAGAAATCACAGAAAGACTGTTTATGTCCAACTTGAGTGGTGCAAAAAAAATACTAAACAATCTTAAAAAAGAAGGCATTAAGATATCCATGGATGATTTCGGAACCGGCTACTCCTCTTTATCCTACTTGGAAGAATTGCCGATTGATATACTGAAGATAGATATCTCCTTTGTTAGAAAGATGACAGAAAATAAACGCTCTATTAGTATTACAAAGTCCATTATTGCAGTAGCTAAAGCGCTCTCTTTATCTACAATAGCCGAAGGTGTAGAAACTGAAGGGCAGTTGAATATTCTAACAAAACTAAAATGCGATAATATACAAGGATGGATTTTTGCAAAAGCGATGTCCGAAGATCAATTTGAGATGGTTTTGTCTAAATGATTTATAATTATTTTAGAATAGTTTTCGCTTTTATCACCGCCCGAGCCAATTTAACCTAATAGAGACCACTGCAATAATATTAACCTTCCCCTCGGACAATATGTGCTTTCCTCTATTCACGTTTTACTTCTTTAAATCAACCGGTTAGTCCCGCAGAAGTTTGCCTTACCTACAAAAAAACCTGATAAGACTGGGAATTTGAATATTATGCAGTGGTCTCATAATGAGAATAGATGGCAATATATAAAGGTAGAAAAAATATGTTTGTGCATTTCTTTCGTCTTAAATTGCGCTATCTCTTCATTTGGTATCGCAGGAGCTGATTCCTTTATAAATTAAAGAAGCTTTGCAATAGTTATTCCGTCGCCTCCTTCTTTAGGCTTTCCCGAATGCATATCCGAAATCATGCCGCTTTCTTTCAAAGTATCTCTAACAAGCTGTTTTAATGCCCCCGTTCCTCTTCCATGAACGATTATAATTGTATCTGCATTCTGAAGTATGGCATCATCCATAAATCTTATGAGTTTCTCCTCTGCCTCCTCAATATGCATTCCGATAATGTTGCAGCTTATTGAATTTGACCGGTCATTGCAGCTTATTACTTGTTTTAATTTCTTTTTCGGATTTTCTTTTACAGTTTCAATAGCAGAGCTACTAATCCAGATGTTTTTGCCGGCACTATCCATCTTTACTTTACCTTTTTTTATTTCGACAATCTTACCTAATATGGAAGTGCCGCTCATTTTGACTGTTTGACCTGTTCTAAACTCTTTTTCTATTTTAGATGCGTGCTTTTTATCGGTGCCCTGTCTTAGTTGAGCTATCTTTTTATGGATATCAGGAATACTCTTCAATGTTTTTATCTGTAATTGTGCATCTTTTATAAGTTGATCAATGGCTTTCCGCTTAGCATCAATTAGATGCTTCCCTTCTATCAACAACGCGTCTTTTTCGAGCTTCAAGCTGTCTAATTCCTTGTTTTTAGATATTATTATCCGGTCTAATTGTTCCTGCTTATTTTTATATTCTGATATCTTTTCTATCAGCCTGTCGGCAAGTTCATTACTCTTTTCGCCTGTTTGTTTAATAGCTTCTCTCACAATTTCATCAGGAAGAAATCTGCCTGCAATATCAAATGTATGGCTTTCTGCGATACTTCCTAATTTAATTTCGTATGTGGACATAAGTGTTTTCATATCAAAATTTATGCCTGCAATATCGATGCTGTCTGCTTCTGTTTCAACCCACAACGATACTCTTTTAAGATGTGTTGTGCAGATATTGCCGATGTGCTTTTTTGTTAGTGCTTTAAAAATAGATATTGCAAGATTGCCGCCGGCCTCAGGGTCGGTGCCTTCTGTTATTTCGTCAATAAGAACAAGCGAATTGGATGTTGCATTTTTAAAGATATTTTTCAGCATTTGCAGTTTGCTTGAAAAATTTGATAGTGATTCCGCCATATTTTCTTTATTGCCGAATATTGTAAAAAGTGAATCGTATGTTCCAATCCAGCTTCCTGTTTTAACCGGTATCGGTATAGATGAGTAAAATGCAAGTATTAACAGCCCTACAGTTTTAAGTGTAACCGTTTTCCCACCTGCATTAGAACCGCTTATCACCATACC
>CAZAPZ010000041.1:0-12637 GCA_964487285.1 uncultured Campylobacterales bacterium
TGCATGCCCTAAATGTCCTTATTGCTATCTCGCCTCGGTTAGCAGACATAAGTTTTTTAATCGTCATCTTTCCCCCTTATTTTTTCACATAAACAACGCTGGTAGGATATGCAAACTCTATATTTTTATCATAAAAAGTTTTAAACAGTTTCATATTTATATTATGTTGTATATCCATATATTTACCATAATCTGCCGATTTTATATAATATACGGTTTCAAAATCCAAAGATGAAGCGCCGTAATTTTTAAAGTGGCATCTCCCAAACCGAGCATCTTCTTCGTTAACGATCCGTTTTATTATTTCGGTAATTTGTTCTATCTTCTCATAAGGCGTATCATAAGTTATTCCAATACTAAAAAGTATTCTTCTCTCTTTCATTCTTTTATAGTTTTTTATTCGGCTATTGAGCAGATCGGTATTTGAAAATATGATCTGTTCCCCCGTAAGACTTCTGATTCTTGTTGTTTTTATGCCAATACGCTCAACATTTCCGGCATATTCGTTTATAACAATAAAATCATCAACTACAAATGGCTTATCAAGGAGTATGGAAACAGAAGCAAATAGATCGCCGAGAATTTTTTGAACAGAAAGAGCAACCGCAACACCTCCGATTCCCAGTCCGGTTGCCAAAGCTGTGATATTTATTCCGAAGTTGTTCATTATTAAGAGCACTAAAAAAGACCATAGCCCAATTTTTGCAGCAATAGCAATTCCTTTATATGCGGTTTGTGTTCCGCTGTCCTGTTTTTTTAATGTTACCGATTGGGATATTTTACCGATCAGGTAGTTGAGCCATATTGCTATTTGCAAAAATAGCGCTGCCATTGCAACGGAATTGATAAGATTTCTGTATGGGGTTTTAATTGACAAAGATCCGATATATATTGAAAAAATGACAAGAAAAAACAGTTTCGTTTTGATTTTAAACATATCAACAACAGTATCATCAATTCTATTTTCTGTTTTTTCTGTAAGCAGTTTAATCTTTTGCAAAGCCACACGCTTTACTATAAACATAAAGCCGATAGATAATAATGTTATCAAAACGGCAATTCCCCAATTTAATATAGAATTGCTTAAAAATTTATACTGTAGGATAGAATTCATTTGTATTAGTTTATCAATAAAAAAAATTATCGCAAATAATATAAAAATGTTGTATAATCATATTAATGTTGCTTCACACATTATGGAAGCTTTTAAAAAAACTAAGCAGATGGGGGTTGTAATGAGTCTTAAAAATGCTAAAAAACTTGCCGGTGAGCTTTTATCATACGCAGGTATAGCAATCAATGGAAAAAATGACTACGATATACAAATTACCGATGATAGGTTCTATCATGCCGTATTTTCAAAAGGCGAACTCGGATTCGGCGAATCGTATATGAACGGGTGGTGGAATTGTAAAAAAATCGATGAGCTCGTAGCCCGTATTTTAAGGGCGCACCTTGATAGACGTGTTAAAAATAATTTCTCGGCAATTGCATTAGGAATAGAAGCAAGACTTTTTGATCTCCAAAGTAAGCACAGAGCATTTATTGTAGGTAAAGAACACTACGATTTGGATAACAAGCTTTTTGAACTGATGCTTGATAAAACAATGAGTTACAGTTGCGCATACTTTACCGGTAACGAATCATTGGATGTTGCACAAGAGCATAAGCTGGAGCTGATTTGTAAAAAGCTTGATCTGAAACCTGGAATGAAGTTGTTGGATATAGGAAGCGGATGGGGTGGATTAGCTAAGTATGCAGCCGTCAATTACGGGGTGCAGGTTACAGGCATTACGATTTCGAAGCGGCAGTTCTCATTTGCAAAATCATTTTGTAGAGATCTACCGGTGGATTTTATTCTTGAAGATTACCGAGATATTAAAGGGAAATACGACAGAGTTGTATCTGTGGGAATGTTCGAACATGTCGGATATAAAAATTATAAAATATTCATGAAAGTTGTAAATAGATCTTTAAAAGATGACGGCTTATTTCTGCTTCACACTATTGGCAGTAATATTTCTACCGCATCTGCCGGAGCATGGACGCAGAAATATATTTTCCCCAACGGTATGCTTCCTTCAATAAAGCAAATAGGTCACTCCATAGAAGGCATTTTTATAATGGAAAATTGGGATAATATCGGAATAAATTATTATAAGACATTGATGCACTGGTACGACAATTTCACTAAAAATTGGAATGAAATAAGCGATATATATGACGATAGATTTTACAGAATGTGGATATTTTATCTACTGTCATCGGCAGGAGGATTTAAAGCTCGTGAAAACCAAGTATGGCAGATACTTGTTTCAAAACAGCTATAACGGAAAATTTACCTTGGGTAAAAACATTTAAGGGACCACTGCATAATACGGTTAGTCTCATAAAGTTAAAACAATCTTTTGTTTGCTATGCTTTTTTTAAAATGTAAAAATGCCTTTTCCGTTGCCATTCTACCCTTGGGTGTCCTTATAAGAAAATTGTTCTGCATAAGATACGGCTCAAACACATCTGCTATTGTACCTCTATCTTCACCCAATGTTGCAGCCAGCGTTTCTATGCCGACAGGACCTCCTCCGAACCTATCAATAACCGTTAAAAGCAGCTTTTTATCCATCTCATCAAAGCCTGCATCGTCAACACCTTGCATATTTAAAGATTGATTGGTAATGTTTTTTGTTATAACGGTTTTGCCCTTTACCTGTGCAAAGTCCCTTACCCTTTTCAATAGTCTATTGGCTATTCTCGGAGTTCCCCGCGAACGCTTTGCTATTTCTTCTGCCCCATCATCACTAATTTCTATTTTTAGAATATCAGCCGAACGCTTAATTATAGTTTTCAGATCATTTGCGGGATAAAACTTAAGCGTATGTATAAAGCCGAATCTATTCCTCAATGGCGATGTAAGAAGCCCCAGTCTTGTTGTTGCACCTACGAGTGTAAAAGGTGCAATAGATAATTTTATCGTTTTTGCCCCTGCTCCTTTACCTATGACAATATCTATGTTAAATTCTTCCATTGCCTGGTAAAGAATCTCCTCAACTTGAGGTTTAAGCCTATGAATTTCATCAATGAAAAATATATCTTTATTTTTTAGATTTGTAAGAATAGCTGCAAGGTCGGATTGTTTTTCAAGTGCAGGTCCGCTTGTTCCAATCATATGAGTGTCCATTTCTTTAGAGAGCAGATATGCAAGTGTTGTTTTACCAAGTCCGGGAGGACCATAAAAAAGACAATGGTCAAGCTGCTCGTTTCTCTGACGAGCAGCTTTAATAAAAAGTGATAGGTTTTCTTTAAGATTCTTTTGACCGATAAACTCCGATAGGCAATTAGGCCTTAACCTTCCTTCGCCTACATCTTCAACGGTTTTTTTGCTTACTATCTTTTTGAGCACGTATCTTTTTTTCTCTTATATATTTATCTATGCCTGCAGCCGCATTTTTTCCGGATCCAACGGCTTCAATGACAGTCGCCGCACCGGTAACAATATCACCACCTGCAAATATACCTTCTCTTGATGTTTGACCATTGTCAAGGCTAGCCACAAAATAACCTTTTTTATTTGTTGCTACACCTGTTGCGCTTTTAGCAACAATAGGGTTGGCTTGCTGACCAATCGCAAAAATCACTAAATCCGTCTCTATTTCAATAATTTCACCTTCAATTGGAACGGGTCTCGCGCGTCCTGATGAATCCGGCTCACCTAATTTCATTAATTGACATTTAATAGATTTGACTTTGCCATTTTTACCTATTATCTCTATAGGATTTGCCAAAAAGTGAAATTGCACGCCTTCTTCTTGGGCATGCATTAACTCTTCGTCTCTTGCAGGAGCTTCTTTCCTTGATCTACGGTAAACAATTATTGCGTTTTTGGCTCCAAGTCGCAGAGCCGACCTCACAGCATCCATTGAAACATTTCCAGCTCCGACAACAACCACATTCTTACCGAGATTAACAGGCGTATCATAATCAGGAAATTTTCTTGCACCCATAAGATTTACGCGGACAAGAAATTCACTTGCCGAATAAACACCGCTTAAATTCTCACCGGAAATTCCAAGCATTCTCGGCCCGCCAGCACCGTTTCCTATAAATACAGCGTCATACTCACTCTTAAGTTCGTCAACGGTAATGCTGTTTCCCACTACAACATTCGTTACAAACTTAACTCCGGCATCTTTTATGGCATTAATTTCGCTATCTAATATATCTTTAGGAAGTCTGAAGTCAGGTATGCCATATCTTAAAACACCTCCAAGTTTATGAAGAGCCTCAAAAACAGTTACGTCATAACATGCTTTTGCAAGATCAGCTGCGCATGCAAGACCTGCAGGTCCTGAGCCTACGACAGCAACCCTTCCAATACTTTTAACTCTGTTTTCAACAGCGCAAACCGGTGCTATTTGTCCGACATTATTTCTGTTCCAATCTGCAACAAAACGCTCCAGCCTGCCTATTGCAATAGGCTTTCTCTGCTTTTCAAGTACGCATGTACCTTCGCATTGAGTTTCCTGCGGGCAGACTCTTCCGCAAACGGCCGGCAAAGCGTTGGTTATCTTCAACTCTTCAAGAGCAACGGCAAACCTTTCATCAACTAAAGCTTGGACAAATTGAGGAATGCGAACCTGGGCAGGGCATCCCTCCATGCAAGTAGGATTTTTACACTGTAGACATCTTTGGGCTTCACTTATGGCATCTTCAAGAGAATATCCAAGAGGCACCTCATCAAAAGTTTTGCTTCTTTTTTTGGGATCACGAGTAGGCATCTCATGGCGTTTTATTTTTAATCGTTCCTTTAAAGGCAGTATATCAGCCATTTTGTCCCTCCGCTTTCAAGTAGCGTTGAAAACTAAGCGCTTCTTTTTCTCTGTATTGAGTTAATCGACCCATAAAACTATCGTAATCAACGCCATAGCCGTCAAATTCAGGACCATCCACACAGGCAAGCTTATTTTCTCCGTTAACATAAACCCTGCATACACCGCACATTCCAGTAGCATCAACCATAATAGGATTGAGACTTACAGTAAGCGGAACACCGAACGGTTTTGCCGTCAATGTAACAAACTTCATCATGATGGAAGGACCTATTGCCCAAATTTGAGAAATCTTTTTGCTGCTTAGCACTTCTTTTAGGATATCCGTTACAAAACCTTTGCGTCCATAACTTCCATCATCGGTTGATATGAGAAGCTCGTCAGAAACGATTTTCATTCTCTCGGTCATAACAAGAAGCGATTTGTTGCGCGAACCCATAATGGTGATAACCTCGTTGCCCATCTCCTTCGCCTTTTTTGCAATTGGATAAATAGGACCTATTCCAATACCTCCTGCCACAAAAACTACCGCATTATCAAATTTTTTTATAATTGACGGGTTGCCAAGAGGACCGACAACAGCATACAAGCTATCCCCTTCCTTCATTTTTGATAGTTCATAAGTGCTTTTCCCTATGGTTTGAAACAGAATCTCAATATTTTCTCCGTCAGTATCAACTACAGTCATCGGCACCCTTTCGCCGGTTTCAGTATTAATTGTTAAAAGAAATTGCCCCGGTTTTACTGATTTTGCCACCCATGGAGCATTGATCCAGTATGAGAAATTCTTTTCCGACCATTGTTTTTTCTTCCATATACTATACATATACTCCTCATATATTTTTGTTATATCGAAATTTTACATACATAAAAACAAATTGCCTTACCAGATAAAGCCGATGTATAACATCGGTTATGAACTTTTTAATCTCTATCAATTATATTGAGAAACACTGCTTTGAAAAGCAATTTTGTTTCTCTTGCTACGCCTCACCTCCTCTGCTTTAAACGAGTGCCTATTTAAACGGTTATCATAACAGTCTTCGCAACTATTACATAATCCCTGCTGCTGCTATGCTATTTTTTTATAATATTCTAACAGATTTGCAATTATCCATTATATTGCACCGAAGAAACTTAACTTAAAGCATTAACGCAAAAACCTGCATATATTGCATTGATCCTGCGTTACTTGTGTCAAGTTTCAAGAAACATGCAAAAAATTAAATTTCAATTTTCCTAGTATGGAAGATATTTCAACGGTTCCTATTTTCGTTGTGGTGTTAAAACTTACAATATAACCGTTGCTCCATGAATCCAGCTTAAGCAGATATTCCCAATCTACATTTTTTACTTTTTCAATACTATCCGCATAAAGCTGTTTTCCATTCACTGCAAAACTTATTCGCCATTGTGATTTTTTATCAAGATTTTGAAATCCCTTCTGCGGACTGTAGAACCTTACAAAAAATAGAGTCTTGCCCGTAAATTTGTCTATCCGATCCCTTTTATTTTTAAGATCATCGCTGAAACGCTCACCATTTCTATATGCAGGAAAATATCTATTTATTAATTGCTTATTTAAAAGTATTACCGATGAGATTGCTACTGTTTTCAAATTTCTATATAGCTTTGCCGATCTTGTATTAACTGTTACCTGCCGCTCTAATGAAGAGTCGCTATTTATATAGAAAGCCTTTTTCACGCCCTGGCATCCCAATAAAGTTACCGTAAATAATAAAATAATAACATATCCGTCTATTCTTTTTATATTTATTTTTCCCATTGCTTTAAAAGTTCCCTTGCTTCATCATTGTCATCACCTATTAGCTTCTTAAGCATTGATATGGCATCTTTATAAAAACCCTGTTCCTTATAGAGCTTTGCCAGCCCGATTGACGCTTCAATTTCATAAGTTTCCTCATCCTCATCCGTCTTATCGGATACCTTTTCTTTCGGCTCTGGCTCGTTTGTAATTTTCGCTTCTTCTATGTTCATTATAGCAGTATTCGGCAAGCTTTGCAACAGCTTTTTAACTATAACGTCAGGTTCGGCAAGAAATTGTTCGTATTCTTTTTTATATTCGTCTTTTTTTTCCTGTTTCCACAATACTCTTAAAAGACCGATTCTGCCATATACATTCTCAGGTGATATTTGAAGTGATTTCTTATAAAAAAGTTCAGCGTTCGATAAGTTATTCTTATCTTCATTGATCTTTCCTAAAATTGCATTTGCCGCTGAATCGTGAGGAGCGGATTTTACATAATGGTAAAGCATCTCTTCGACTTTCATAGCATCTTTTTTTACCAGAGCAATCCCAAGAATAGTATTAAATATAGATTTAGGATGCTTTTTAATATACTGCCATAGTTGTTTTATCTGATTATCTGTTATTTCCACGTTTTTCTTTTCATAAACATTTTTACGGCTTCTTTTATTTCATCATCAACAGCTTCTATAAAAGGCAACCCGTCTTTTAAAAAAACAAAACGCAGTCTATTCTCTCTTCTTTTTTTATCGTTCATCATAAATCTAATTACATCTTCAAAATTAATATCTTTAGGGACGGAAATTGCCAATCCATATCTCATAATTAACTTATTGCCAATTTCTTCCTCATCAGCTCCGATATATCCCTTCAATTTTGAATAATAAAGTGCAAATGATGCTCCGATAGCAACTGATTGTCCGTGAAGCAAGCTAAAAGAGCTGGCAGACTCTATAGCATGGCCTAATGTATGTCCAAAATTCAGCACAGCCCGTTTTGAATTTTCTCGTTCGTCGGCGCAGACAACATTAAACTTTGCATCTACGGAATTTTTTACCAGCAGATAAAGAATATCTTGTTCTGTTATTGTAGAAAGATTTTGCTTTTCAAGCAAGTTGTAAATTGTCCTGTCACCCAATAATGCATATTTCAGTATTTCACCCATTCCGTTTATAACATGCTCTTTCGGTAATGTCGTTAACGTCTTTGTATCGCAGAATAATGCATCGGGTTGATAAAAACTTCCAACCATATTTTTTATACCGTCAAAATCAACGCCTGTCTTGCCTCCGATTGCTGCATCTGCTTGTGCAAGAAGTGTAGTGGGATAATGAATAACCGATATGCCCCGCAGAAGAATACTCGCTGCAAATCCGCCCATATCAGTTATAACACCTCCTCCTATAGTTATCAAAACCGAGGTTCTGTCTGCACCGTTTTCAATCATAATTTTCAATATGCGGTTTATGGTACTGAGATTTTTTTGATTTTCACCGTCGGGAACAACAATTTTTACAGCAGATTTAAATCTATTTTTTATAATTTTGTAAATGCCGTTCCAGAGCGGAAACACGGTATCGTTTGATAAAACAAAAATTTTTCCGTACTTACCATGTAGAAATTCTATTAGCAAATCATTGAGATCATAACCTATAGCTGTATGTATAGTTTTACTATTTATTTTGTACTGTTTTAATGCTGACAAACTTTCCGCCTCTTTTCATCTTCAAAAATATCATTCCCCTCACATTAGAATCAGGGTATAACATCGTAACATGATTTAACTTATACACATCTTTCATATCTGTAAAATTTATCAAGTAGTTGGCCAGATCAAAACCTATAGCTTCGGTAAGCTTCGGGTAGTATCCAAATCTTGTTTTAAATAGATCTGTAAATTTCTTTGTGAAACTGTTTTCATAGTTATAAAACAGACTTCCAATCACAACATTCTTAAACAATGACATATTAGTCTTTAATATAGACTCATCATACCAAAATGGCAAAACAATGATGGTTTCGGGAGAACAACCGTAATACTTGAACAAGCTCAAAATTTTTTCACCGCTTGTCAGCGAACTATCAAGAAAGACTACATTCGGAATATCACAACGGAAACTGCTTTTGTCAGTCCTTTTTATATGGAAACTTCTTTTAATAAAGCCCGATAAATCGCGGGCATTGGAATTAAAAGTCTCCATTTTGACGCTAATACCCGAGTCGTTTAAGTCGGCTAAAAATAATTGCGCAGCCTTTTTCTTAAATTTCTCATTGTAGGGGTAGATAACCGCTATGTTTTTTGCATTGATCAATTTTACATATTTCGCCAGTATAGAAACTATGCCGGGATTGATTGACAACGATAGAAGATTCTTGTTCACAACTCCTGACGGTGAAATTGCAAGCAGTTTATTCTTTTTTAATATGCTGTTAACAGAAGCTGCGTCCGAGTAAAAAATGGGGCCGACCACTCTGCTGATCCCATTTTTTAGCAACCATTTTAAATTTAATCTGCTGTATAAAGGTTTGGCTTTAGTATCAAGAGCTACAATATCACTATTGTTCAAGCTTGCCGCAATTGCCGCCCCCTTAAGCAGTCTCTCGCTGAATGTTGCATACCTACCTGTCAAAGGTGCAAGAAAACCGATTTTATTGGCTGCATTGGCATTAGCTGCGATCAAAATAAAAAGGACAAATATTATTTTATTCATGGTTAATCTTTTCAATCGCCATACTTAAATCCTTCTTAACAATCTCAGCTGCAGAAGGATTTCTCAAGAGGTAGGCAGGATGATAACTGCAGCTTGTGAGAATACCGGTTTTTCGTATAAATTTACCCCGCAGCTTTCCAATGGGCAGATCCGAACCAAAAAGAAATGATGCTGCAAATTTGCCCAATCCGAACAGAAGCTTAGGTTTTATAATTTCAATCTGTCTATATAGATAATGACTGCAGTTTGAAATTTCAGTAGGCAGCGGATTTCTGTTGCCCGGAGGTCTGCATTTAAGAATATTTGCTATATATATCGATTCTCTTCTTATGCCAAGTGATAAAAGGAGTTTAGTCAAAAGTTTTCCCGATCTTCCTACAAAAGGATGGCCGGTTAAATCCTCCGTTTCACCCGGTCCTTCGCCTATTAACATAATTTCAGCATCAGATGAACCATCGCCAAAAACGCTGTTATGCCTTGTCTTGGATATTTCACACAGAGTACAGTTTGCAACTATATTGCGTTCTTGCAAAAGAATATTGTTATCAGCTCTGCTTTTCCACTTAAATCCAAGATTTGTGTTGGCATATTCCATAAATTTTATAAGATTACGAAGATTTGACAAAGTGTTCTGTGATCTCATCTATAAGTTTATGATTAAGTTTATAGAGTATTGGATTTGCTATCAAATGTGCCGTTGAAGAAAAAATCTCATCCACAATATGCAGCCTATTCTCTTTTAGTGTCCGTCCCGTATCCACAATATCAACAATTTGATCGGAAAGGCCGTAAAGAGGGGCTAATTCTATAGAACCGTACAAATTAATAATTTCAACAGGATAACCTTGTTTGGCAAAAAAGCTTTCTGCAATATGCGGAAATTTAGTTGCTATCCGTTTGACAGGTCGCCAAAAATTAGAATAATCTATTGGTTCAGCCACAATCATCCTGCATTTACCAAACTTTAAATCCATCACATTTACAAGATCGGGTTCATACTCTCGCAAGAGATCAAGCCCTACAATTCCAAGATCACATGCTTTGTATTCAACATATGTTATAACATCCTTGGATCGCACAATAAGAATCGAAAGAGGGAAATTTGTGGATAAAAGAGATAATTTCCTTGCTTTCTTAGATTCAAATTTTATTCCTGATTTTTCAAGCAAAGATACCGATTGGTCAAACAATCTTCCTTTCGGCACTGCTATTTTAATATACTTATCTGTCATTACTAATTTTCTCTCCAAATTTTAGCACCAACCGCTCTAAGTTTTTTCTCTATTTTCTCATAACCTCTATCAATATGGTAAGCTCTATCAATTTTAGTCACTCCAACAGCTGCAAGTCCGGCAATCACCAATGATGCAGATGCTCTTAAGTCTGTCGCCATGACGTTGGCACCGTAGAGATAATCTGCACCTCTTATTATAGCGTGATTGCCGTCAATTTTTATGTCGGCTCCCATTCTTGAAAGCTCGGCGGCATGCATAAATCTATTCTCAAAAATATTTTCATCTATAAAACTCACTCCATCGGCAAGCGATAGATCTGCCATGATTTGAGCTTGCAGATCAGTGGGAAAGCCGGGGTAGGCAGCGGTTAAAATTGATACGGACTTTAATTTCTTGCTGCAGCTCACGCTGATCCCTCCTGCACATCTTTTTACATTAATACCTATTGAGCGATAAATGTCAATGGGATAGGAAAGCAGATTTATATCAGCTCCTTCTAATACAACATCTCCCTTAGATGCCCCGACTGCCGATATAAAAGTCCCTGTTTCTATACGATCAGGCATAATAGTTTCATTAAAACCGTTCGATAGACTTTCTCTTTCTACACTGATTTCCGAACTGCCTATGCCTGTTATGTGTGCACCCATTTTTTTTAAGGCATTGGCAAGGTTGATAATTTCAGGTTCTTTTGCAGCATTATATATAACGGTTTTACCTTTAGCAAGACTGGCGGCCATCAAAATATTTTCTGTTCCGGTAACAGTAACTTTTGGGAAAAATATATTAGCTCCATGCAGACCATGCGGTGCCAGCATATTTATATATCCGTTCTCAAGGGCACCGACAGCGCCCATTTTTTTTAAGGCATCTATATGAAAATTAATAGGCCTAACACCTATTGCACATCCACCCGGCAGCGATACCTTCGCACTTCCAAATCTTGCAAGCAGCGGACCCAACACTAATATAGATGCTCTCATCTTTTTAACTAAATCGTAGTATGCCGTTACGCTTTTTACGCTGCTGCAGTCTATATCGGCGCTGTGTTCCTTAAGAGAAACTTTTGCACCTAAGGAACTTAAGAGTTCTGCAAAACCATCTACATCACGAAGTTCTGGAATATTATCAATATGACATGGAATATCCGTCAATATTGCCGCCGCCATAACCGGAAGAGCTGCGTTTTTAGCGCCGCTTATCTTTATAACGCCCGACAGTTCACATCCGCCTTCTATAAGAATTTTCTGCATAAGAGTGATTATTACACCAAAGAAATTAAAATTCAAGAAACTTGATATATTTTGAATTTACTCTATTTTATATCAACATATACCATAATTATAATTTTAAAGAGGAGTAAATATGGGAAGTCATTACAAAGGCAGCGATCATGAGCTGAATGCTCTGAATGCTTATATCAAACTTATGCGAGCTGCGAACTCTATAACAGGGAGATTATCTAAGGGTCTTGAGAATACAGGTCTTACAATGACTCAGTTTAGTATTTTGGAATCGTTGTTTCACCTTGGACCTATGAATCAGAAAACACTTGGGCAAAAAGTACTAAAAAGCAGCGGAAATATAACGGTTGTTGTTGACAATTTGGAAAGAGATGGTTTGGTTATGCGCAATAGATCAAAAATGGACAGACGCTTTATAACAGTTCTGCTCACAAAAAAAGGGCGAGAGCTTATATCAAATATATTTCCAAATCATTTGTTTCTAATAATGCGCGAAATGGAAATTCTTTCGGACAACGAGTTAGTATCCATGCAGCAATTATGCAAAACGCTTGGACTGCGCAGAGTAGAATAACGTACAAAAGATAAAAACAGATTTTAAATCTTAGAGAGACCGTTGTGACAGAAAGAAAACAATTGCCATGCTATCTTTTTACAGGCTGATTTGAGTTTGATAAATACGGATAATTGATAAAAACAACCCTCTATTTTTAGGAATTAAAACTCTTGACATACAACTTTTTTCTGCAATAGTTATTCTCGTTGCCGGCATAGCTCAGTTGGTAGAGCAGCTGATTTGTAATCAGCAGGTCACTGGTTCGATTCCAGCTGCCGGCTCCATAAAAAATATAAA
>CAZAPZ010000042.1:0-12594 GCA_964487285.1 uncultured Campylobacterales bacterium
GAATATCAAAGGTGTTTCTACTAATTTACGAACGATCATCTTGAATCTCAAACCGGCCTCCTGACTCTAAATTTTTGCAATAATCTACCCATTAGCATGCACAACTCTTGCCTTTTTTTGGATAAATCTTTGTAAGCACAATCGCAAAAGCATTAAACATCACGATTGAGCTTAAAGTTAATAATAGGTAGTAGTTCTGCTCTTATATATATTCCCATTTCAACCGATCAGTTTCAAAAAATCTTCTAAAAGACCTTTTGATTCATATACAAGATTTCCTTTTTCTATTTCTAATTTTTTATCCAGCTCTATCCGTTTCTTATTTAAAAGATCATCTACTTCTTTTTTGGCTTTTTCTCTCATAAATAGAGCTTCTTCGTGGGATTTATCAATTATTTGAATATAACCAGCCTTTGCAGAGGCGTTGAATTCTTCTAATTCCTTATCGTACTTAGCTTGCAATGCCGAAGCTTTTTTATGAAGCAAAGCCGCTTGATCATGTTTATCATCTATATCGGCATCTCTACGCCGAATATTTGATAACACAGGCTTGTAAAGTATCTTATTTAATATCACCATCAGCAAAAGGAATGCTACGCCTTGCGCTACTATCCAGTGAGTTATACCCATATTTTTGCCTCCGTAATATTAATTTTGGTCTTCGACATACCAATCACCGTAAAATATATCAGTAAGTAAACAGTTGTCAAGCTATTCAAATTAATTATTCAGGAGTCCTAAAAAGTATAAAAATATTGATTTGAAATAGAATCCGACCTTACGATTTTACGCTAATACCTCCGGATATAATAAATCGTATCCCTTCCTCTACGGAAATAGATAGCGGTATAATTTTATCAGAAGGAATAATTAGCAGAAATCCTGAGGTTGGATTGGGAGTTGTCGGTACAAAACAAGACACCATATTATGCCCTATTTTTTCAGCAATCTCACCCTCTATATTATTAGTAACAAATCCCATTGCAAAACTGCCTGCTTTTGGATATTCAACCATCACAACTCTGGAAAATTTACTCTTGCCATCACTGTTCGAAAAAGCCGAAAAAACCTGTTTTACCGGTTTGTATAAATTTCGGATAAGCGGAATTCTGTTGAACATCTTATCCCACCATGCAAACATTTTTTTTCCTATCGTATTTTCGGCAATTGCACCTGACACTATAATTATAACAACAAGCATAATTAACCCTACTCCCGGCAGGTGGACTCCAAGAATGTAATCAAGAATTGGAGACAAGATGCGATCTGAAACTGTAGCCATAGTTTTAAGTATGTAAAATGTTATGACTATAGGTGTAAGGATTAATAATCCTGCAAAAAAGAACCGTCTAATTTTTTTTATCATAATTTTATCACCTCTCCCTGAGTTTTTCATTATCCTTCTTTCATAACGCTTGAAACATCTGTTTTAGCTGCAATTATAGATGGCACAAGCCCTGAAGCTACACCTATAACAATAGATATAAATACTGCAAGTAATGCGAAAAACAGATTGAAGATTAGATGCCAGTGCAAAACAGTTACTATCAAAACTGACATAACAAATCCGAACATAAATCCTATAATGCTTCCGGCTAATGTCACAAAAACACTTAAGATCATTACCTCAAACACAGTATCGAACTTCGTGGCTCCTATTGCACGTTTTATTCCAATTTGACGATAGTTTTTCTTTACGGTAACAAGCATCATTCCCGATACTCCAATTGCTCCTACAAAAAGTGATATCGCGGCAATCGTACCTATTAATGCCGTAAATAAAAGTATAGTTTTTTTTCTCTTTGCAATTATATCATTTTGCGTTGTAATAACAAAATCCGCAATAGATTTCTTATGTGATTCTTTTAATATAGAGTTAATACTCTTTTTTACATAAGGTATCTCGTTCTGATTTACGGTAAGATATATTGCAGTGAGATAGCTGCGGTTGAATATTCTTTCTTTACCTGAAGTAAAAGGTATGAAAACCCGGTTGTCCAAATCCCTATTGGAACTGTTGGTGCCCATTTTAGAAGTTATTCCTATTATTCTAAAAGGGTGATGTTCTATTCTTACAATTTTTCCAATATAATTTTGGTATTTACTCCCAAATAGTGCATCTAATACTTTTGTTCCTACAATTGCAACACCAGCTGCAGCGTGTCCCTCGCTTTTTGTGAATATTCTTCCATAAGCAAGATCTATATGATTCATTTTAAAATAGTCTGCGTTTGCAGCCACGAGACTGCTTCTTATCAATTTTTTTCGATAATGAACCGTTCTGTTACCTGCCAAAATAGGAGAAATCGCAAGAGGTCCGATATAATTTTTTATTTTTTTATAGTCATTCATTACAAGGCTATGATAAGATAGCCCCCTAAAGTGAGGGTTTCCGGGAATTATATCTGCCGGAGTTATCATAATTAGATTGGGACTCATTCTATCAACCTCACCCAAAATTTTGTCTTGCCCGCTGTAGCCCACAGATACCGCTATTATTACAGCAGCTATTCCTATGGCAACTCCGAGAGAAGACAAAAAATAGTGCAGTTTTTTGCTGTTTATTTCTATCGCAACCATTCGAATAGCAGGCATCAATTTCATTTTAATATCTCAACTGGATCTGTTTTTGCTGCATCATTAGCCGGAATAATAGTTGAAATAATGCCTGATAAACAGGCAAAAATGATTACTGCGGCAACAGTGAGCGGATCTATAAAAAATCCTATCTTTGCCATATGCGTTGCAATAAGTGTTATCAAGCTGCCCAAAAGAACTCCTATAATAGATGAAAAAAGTGAAACGGCGGCTCCAAAAGCGAGAAATTCATATCTTATATCTTTATTAGTGGCACCTACCACTCTTTTTACCGCTATCTCGCGCCTTCTTTCGGCAACATTTGCCGTCATCATATTAACAACTACAACACCGCTGGTAACAAACGATATGGCCGCAACAATAGCGAGGATAATTGTCATGGTGCTTTTTGCACTCGTTATGATTTTAATTATGTTATCGGGAGTTATTATCCTAAAATCATTTAAACTGCCTTTCTTAAGGTGATGGTTTTTCCGCATCATTATATTAATAGTGTTTTCTACAGCTTTCCGATCGGATGATTTATATAAATCAATTTTTACATAGCTGAATAGCCTGGTATGAAGCAGTCTGTTCGAGGTAAAACTATACGGTACAACAACAATTTTATCCATATCAAATCCCGATATACTTCCTTTTATTTTTAAAACACCGATAACTTTGGAAAAGATGCCTGCGATACGCAGCCATCTTCCTATGACATTTGAAGTTCCGAATATTGACTTGGCCACCGTATTGCCTATCACGGCTACTTTTGCATTGCTGATGATATCATGGTTATTTATAAATCTTCCATACATAATTGGCCACTCTCTTACATTAGCCCAGTTACTTGAGACACCGTGCAAGGATGACATGACAAGATGTCCGCCGCCTGTAATTTCTACTATGCCTCCTCTTTGTCCCGGACTAACATCTTTTACACCGTATATATTTTTCATATCGTTAACGTCATTTTTTGTTATAGTAAGATGTCTTGCCCTAAATTTTCGTCTTTCGCTTCCCGAAACTACAATAATAGTATTCTCGCCAAACCCATTGTTCCTGAATAGATTAAGCAGAGTCTCTTTTGCACTACCGCCCACTGATATTATTGTCAATATGCTTGCGGTGCTAATTACAATACCAATTGCCATTATTATCGAAAATAAAGGGTAAGAAAACAGGGATTTGAGACTAATCTTCATTATGTATGAAAGTTTCATGAATAACTTACATCAATTTTTGCATTATATTTTGTCGGAAACTATCTTGCCGTCATACAAATAGATATGCCTGTCGGCTATCTTATCCACCTGTTTATCATGCGTAGCCATTATGATTGTTTTACCTTCTTTATGCAGCATTTCAAATATATTAAGCAGTTCGGAAGAATTCTTGCTGTCAAGATTTCCGGTCGGCTCGTCTGCTATTATAATGCTCGGATTATTAATCAGCGCTCTTGCAACTGCCACCCGTTGTTTTTGTCCTCCCGAAAGTTGCGTAGGTTTGTAATTGATCCTTTTATCTAACCCGAGTTCAGACAGCAATCTCACAGCCATATCCCACTTTTTTTTAGAATTTATACCGGCATATACGGTCGGCAGAAGCACATTTTCTATAGTACTGAGATGATCTATGAGATAAAAAGATTGAAACACAAATCCGATCATTTTATTTCTTATTTTGCTGAGCGCTTTATCTGACAAACTGCTGACATCTCTGCCGTTAAGAGTATAAACTCCTGAAGTTGCTCTATCCAAACAGCCTATAATATGAAGCAGTGTAGTTTTACCCATACCCGATGGAGCCATAATAGAAACCATCTGTCCGTCAAAAATTGAAAGACTTATACCTTTTAGAACATCGGTTTTAGCATTTCCAGTTGCAAATGCTCTCCTGATATTCTCAAGTTCTACAATCTTATTTTGCAATAATATCGCCCTTTGACAGACCTGATTTGATTTCCGATTTTCCGTTAGATTCCCAGCCGACCATTACAGGTTGTTTAACTATCTTATTTCCGCTTTTTTTATAAACAAATCGTGTTTTTCCCAATCTATAAACATAAAATGAATCTGTCAAAACAACATTATGCCTAACGCCTGTTATAATTTCTACATTTGCAGTCATTTGAGGTTTCAGCAAATTTATGCCGGCGCCTATTCTAACTTCTGTTTCATAATAAACAACATTGTCGATAATCGTTGCACCCGGATCAATTGAGGTTACTTTACCTTTAAACTGTTTATCGGGATAACTATCAACTGAGAAAAGTACCGGATCGCCTATTTTTATGTTTGCTATATCTGTTTCGTCTGTAAAAACTTCAAGTTTTAGTTTGTTGGGATTAAGTATGGTAACAAATGTAGGAGCTGCAAAACTGGCGGCAACAGTCTCACCTTCTTGAGTTGAAACAGAAGTAACAACCCCATTAATAGGCGATTTAATAATGGCATACGAAAGCCTTGTTTTTGCAGCGTCGGTTGCAAAAGCCGCAGCCTTTATCAATGCCTCCTGGCTATCAAGACTATTTTTATATTCCTTTTTTAATCGCTCAAACTCATCTTCGTCAATAAGTTTTTGGTGATTAAAGCTCTCAAGAGCCGTTTTTAATTTGTCAACCGCATCTTGAGCAATATATCCTTTTTCAAGAAGATGAACATTGCGCATTAGGTTTTTCTTTAAATAGAGTATATTGTAACTATCTATCTTTATTTTTTTAGAAGCTTCGTCAATCAATTTTTGATAATTTTCTATAATATGAGAATATCCTATTTTTTTATCTTTTAAAAGTTCCAGAGAATTTTCAAGCTGATATTTTAGTTCCCTTGCATCAATCACGGCTATTATCTGACCTTTTTTAACTTTAGTCCCAACTTTTACATAAAGTTTTTTTAGTGTTCCGGAAATTCTTGATCCAACTTTAACCTGACTGCCGGTTTGAGGTATAATTGCCCCTGTTTCATTTACAATCCGTTCAATCTTGCCTATATTTATTTTGGTAAAATGGTGAAATTTTTGTTTTGTTTTATGAAAGCCCAAATAATAGATTAACAATACTGCAGCAGCAACCGCACACAATATCAATAAAATTTTCTTCATGTCTAAAACTTATTCGATAAGTTGATAACAATTAGCGATTTGTTAATAGCACATCCGTTTATCATTTTATACTCCTTCTTGCCGCAAAATCAAAAACGTTTATATTTCACAGTTATAAAATTATCGAAAGACAACATTTGTCAAGAATTTAAGATTCTTAAAATATAAACCATATGATTCTGTAGTCTCTTCTATGTCTGCTTTATCTAAAAGAACGGCAAGCTTTCGCTCGGAGAGATTCAGATATGAATCTCTTAATGAATTTTCAGCAAGCAAAAGTTCCGTAAGATTTCCCATTCCTTCTTTATATCTATCCAATGCAACAGATCTATCTTTTTTTGCCCCTGAAAGAGAAACATTGGCCTCGTCGATGAGCATCTCATCTGTTTTTAGCCTATTTTTTAATAGTCTGATATTTGTTACAAGTGCATTTTTCTTGTCTAAATATTCAAACTTAGACTTCATAAATTCAGCTCTCGCCGCATCAACGCTGTTTTTAGTTAAAAAGCCTTCAAATAGTGGAAGACTGACTGATATTGAAGCAATCTCATTAAATCTTTTAGGGAAAAACCTGCTATCACTCCAGTTGTAGATGTAGGAAGCGTTAACAGTTGGAAAATATCCCGATTCAGCCTCTTTCACTTTTTCGGATTGAACATTTTGACCGATCTTTGCAATTTCTGTATCGAAATCCGTTGCAGCAGTAATATTAAATTTAGTATCTCTTACATCCGGAGTTGATGTTTTAGTAATTTTACTTTTCGGAAGTCCGATAATGTTAGCAAGATCTATGTCGGCACTGTTTAAATTCCCTATTGAATTAATTAAGTTATACTTCGCAGTAGCAACCTCTGTTTGCCATTTCCATACATCGGATAGAGGAATAAGTCCTTCTTTGCTGCGAAAAATTGCAACAGCAAGATTCTGCTTCGTATCTCTAACTATTTTCCTACGGACAGCAACAACATTCTTAAGATGAATCAAATTGATATATTTTGTAAGAACTTCGTAGGCAACCGTGGCTAATGTTTTGTCTTTTGTAAGTTTTTCAGCAGATACGAGCAGCTTATTCTTTTTGACCGTTGATATGTCTGCAAAACCATTAAAAATTGACATGTTTATCAACGCTTGAACGGTGTGTTGATTATCAAGACCATAAGCGGGACTATTAAAGCTGTGAGTATGGGTAAATGCATAGTTAACCGACAAATGAGGATAAAACGGAGCATAGGAAATTTTAAGATTTGAAATTATGATTTTGCTGTTCCATCTTTCTGCATTAAGCTGCGGATTATTTTTTATTGCAAGATCAATCGCATTTTTAACCGTCAAAGACAGCGCATTTTGGTAAGTAAGGCATATCAGACTAAGGAATATTGCGATACTTACAAATGTTTTTCTCTCCAACCTGTTCATTAAACGTTGGTATCCATTTTATGATAATTATTCAAGCACTCTACTCTTTTTTATAAATTTTTTACAATTTTTATTGTTTTATCATGAAAGAAAGCCTGCTAATAACAGCTTCCAATTCTTCGCTTTCCTTATATTTCAGTATTATTCTATTTCGGCTGATTGTAACGGGAAGTTTAAAAAAATCGGAGATTGCTTTTTCATAATCTTTAAACATGTCTTTCTGTTTCGGCTGTACCGGAATATCTTGATCTTTGCGAATTGCCAATTCAAGCTGCCTAACCGACAATTTGTTTTGAAGAGCATATTCAGCATACTTAATCTGCTTATCTTCACCATGAACGGATAGCAGAATTTTAGCATGACCCAGCGATAACAAGCGTTTTTGGAGAATTTGCACTATCTTATCAGGTAAATTAAGAATTCTCACACTATTTGCGATAGTAGCCCTATCTTTTCCTATAATTAAAGATAGTTTTTGCTGACTATATCCAAACTCGGTAATTAATTTTCTATATCCGTTAGCTTCTTCAACACAGGTAAGCTCCTCGCGCTGCAGGTTTTCTATCAGTGCAAACCTCGCCATCTCCTCGTCAGATACATTCTGTTTAATTACGGCAGGAACACTTTGTAAGTTAGCAAGTTTAGCTGCCCTCAAGCGTCTTTCTCCTGCTATAATCTCATATCTGCCGGCTGTCTTCCTTAACAGTATAGGTTCCAGCATTCCGTCATTTTTTATAGTCTCGGAAAGCCTTTTTAAACTTTCTTTATCAAAATCATGCCTTGGCTGAAACGGATTAGGTGAAATAAGTTCGGATCGAATACGGCTTATTATTTGATTATCGGCATCAGCTATTAAAGCCGAAAGACCCTTGCCGAGACTATGACGCGTTGACAAGAAGTTCCCTCGTTAGTGCAAGATAACTTTGCGATCCGGCACACTTAAGTTCGTAGTAAATAACAGGCTTTCCGAAGCTTGGCGATTCAGAAAGTCTTACATTTCTCGGAACTTTTGTAGAAAAGACCTTATCTGAAAAATGCTTTTTCATTTCGTTTGCAACCTGGACGGAAAGATTGTTTCTTTTGTCATACATAGTAAGCAAAAACCCTTCTATCTCTAAATTTTCATTGTACGTGCTTTGGATAATCTGAATAGTATTTATAAGCTGCGTTACTCCTTCCAAAGCATAGTATTCGCATTGAACCGGTACCAGCACCGAATCCGATGCTACAAGGGCATTAACCGTCAACAGTCCTAGCGACGGCGGACAGTCAAGAATAATAAAATCATATTTATTCTTGACATCTTTAAGAGCATTTTTAAGCAGCATTTCTCTATTCTTAGAATTTACCAGCTCAATATTTGCTCCTATTAATGATATATCGGATGGAACCAAATCAATTTTAAATTTGTCAATACTATATGTTGCCTGTTTAATTGTTTTCTCACCTATCAACACATGGTAAATGCAGTAATCAAACTGACCCCTGCGTAATCCGAAACCGGATGTTGCATTGCTTTGCGGATCAAGATCAATCAGCAGAACTTTTTTACCTGAAATGGCAAGTGCTGCAGACAAATTTATTGCAGTAGTTGTTTTTCCAACACCGCCTTTTTGATTGGAAATAGCTATAATTTTTCTCATATAAATATCTGTTTTATCATTGTTCTTCTTTCTTAACAAGATAACGAGCTAACCAAGTATGAGAATTGGAAACAAGGTGATTATGCTGTTTCATAATTTTTGTTTATTGTTATTGTTGATACGAGTGCAATGCCAAGGGAAAAAACTTATCGAAACTCTTTTCCCTTCAAGATAGTTTATTTCCGTATCCGTAACTTCAATGGCCACCCAAAGCACAAGAACAGAGCCGATAAAACTTTCAGTGCCATTCTGCAGCCCGATTTCTTTCATTTTAATAAAATTTGCTACAGTATCTAAGATAATTGCAAAAGAAATAAAAACAAGTGTATTTATCAAAATAATGTTCTTAAATTTAGATAGATTTTTGCTCTTAACTGATAACAACAATTTAAATTTCTTTCATCTGCTTTTATAGGCTTGTACTTGAGCTTAAGCTCACTTAAACTAATTGGATGCATGAATTATATCTTAATACCGAAAAAGTTGTTGTCAATTGTCCGAAGATGATATAAATTAAGACCGATGCAAGATGAGTCATCGGTTTATATAAAATAGGAGGATGAGATGAAAAAATTGCAAGGCGCTATTACAGCAATTGTCACACCATTTAAAGACGGAACATTGGATCTGGAAGGTTATACAAAACTTATTGAAAGGCAGATTAAAGCGGGAATCAGCGGCATTGTTCCTGTTGGAACAACCGGAGAATCGGCAACTTTAAATACCGATGAGCATCGAAAGGTTATTGAAACTGCCGTCGATGTTGTAAACGGCAAAGTTCCGGTGATTGCAGGAGCAGGTGCAAACAGTACCGCCGAAGCCATAAGCCTGACCCAATATTCAAAAGCGGCGGGGGCAGATTATGTTTTGTCTGTTGCACCGTATTATAATAAACCAACTCAGGATGGGTTGTATATGCATTTTGCAAAAATTGCAGAATGCGGAATTCCGGTGATACTCTACAATGTTCCGTCAAGAACAAGCTCTAATATTGATCCTGACACGGTTGCAAGGTTATCCCAAATCCCAAATATCGTTGCAATAAAAGAAGCGTCGGGATCCATAAAACAGGCGACGGAGATTTTACTCAAATCCAAAAAAGGATTCACTGTTTTGTCCGGTGATGATTTTATGACTCTTCCTTTGATGTCAATCGGAGCTAAAGGAATAATTTCAGTAACATCAAATGTATGGCCTGAAGGCGTTGTATCACTTGCAGAGGCCATTTTGGAAGGCAACTATACTAAAGCAACGCAAATTCATAGATCACTTTACAACCTTCATAAAGCAATGTTTATTGAAACTAATCCGATACCCGCAAAAACCGCATGCTCAATGCTCGGTTTAATCAGCGATGAGATAAGGCTTCCTCTCTGTCAATTAAGCGATAAACATAGAGATGAGCTTAAAGCTGTTCTTAAAAACTACGGTCTGTTAAATGATTAATATTACCGTATCAGGCGCATCTGGAAGAATGGGACAAAGGCTTATTGCACTTATTGAATCAGCTGATGATCTCAATTTATCAGGTGCAATAGAGGAAAAAGATTCCGTCTCGATTGGAAGATTAGCCTCGGAATCTATTCGTATCACAGATGACCAGAGAAATGCAATTAAAGATTCTGATATCCTGGTAGAGTTTTCCACTCCGGCGGCAACGATGAAACATCTCTCATTTGTAAAAGATCTGTCAAAAAAGATGGTGATAGGAACAACCGGTTTAACGGATGAAAATGTGAAAGATATAAAAGATGCATCTAAAAATTGTGCCATACTGATGTCTCCGAATATGAGTCTCGGCGTTAACATTCTTTTCAAACTTAGTGAAATAGTAACAAAACTTCTTATCGGCAAAGGATTTGATATAGAGATTTTGGAAGCTCATCATCACAGCAAAGTAGATGCTCCAAGCGGAACGGCAAAGAAAATTGCTGAAATTATTGCAAATGAACTCAATCTATCATTGCCTGAAATTGCAAAATATGGTAGGCATGGATTAGTCGGCAAAAGAAGCGATACTGAAATAGGTATTCATAGCATAAGGGGCGGAGATATTGTAGGTGATCACAAAGTTATCTATGCAGGACAGGGAGAGATGCTTGAAATATCGCATCGGGCAACAAGCAGAGATACTTTTGCAGCAGGTGCCCTGCAAGCGGCGAGATTTATATATGGTAAATCTAACGGGCAATATTCTATGAACGATCTATTGATTAGATGAGTATTCATGATAAATGCGCTATTTTCGGTGTATTCGGTGACGAAGAGGCTGCTAATCTCACATATTTGGGCTTGTATGCTCTTCAGCACAGAGGGCAAGAAGCAACAGGCATTATTTCAACAGACGGGGGACATTTCCATGCCCACAAAGCAAGAGGACTGGTGGCTGACAATTTCGATAAGCAGATATTGAGTACTCTAAAGGGAAATATGGCAATTGGCCATAATAGATATTCAACAACCGGAGCGTCGTCTGTTAGTAATATACAGCCGTTTGCCGCTCACCTTAGCAGTGGAGATATTTCAATTGCTCACAACGGTAACCTTATAAATTCTGAGTCCATAAGGCATAAACTTGTAGAAGACGGAGCTATTTTTCATACTTCCAGCGATACCGAAAATTTCCTTCAGCTTCTTGCAAGAAGACGAGAATTTAATCTAAACGAGAGACTATCATCTGTTTTTCATCAAGTTATGGGTGCATATTCGCTTGTAATAATGACAAAAAACTCCTTAATAGGAGCGGTGGATCCCTATGGTATAAGACCTCTCTCGCTTGGCAAAAAAGGCGATAGCTATATATTGTCATCGGAAAGCTGTGCATTCGATCTTATAGAAGCTAAATTTGTGCGGGATATATTACCCGGTGAAATAATTACAATTGATAAAAACGGACCAAAAAGCTTCTTTTTTTGCAAACCTTCAATGAATCACTGCATTTTCGAGTATGTCTATTTTTCAAGACCCGATTCTCTTTTATGGGGAAAATCGGTCTATAAAGTAAGGGAAAAGATGGGTATGATTCTGGCAGAAGAGTTAGAAACCGAAGCCGATATTGTGATACCTGTTCCCGATTCAGGCATTCCTGCGTCATTGGGATTTGCCAAACAGTCCGGCATAAGATTTGAGATAGGATTGATGAGAAATCATTATGTAGGCAGAACTTTCATAGAACCGTCTCAATCAATCAGACATTTTGGTGTTAAAATTAAATTAAATCCGATAAGAAGTGTCGTAGAAGGAAAAACTGTAGTGGTTATTGACGATTCCATTGTAAGAGGCACCACCTCAAAAAAGATTATTAAAATGATAAAAGAGGCAGGAGCAAAAAAAGTTCACATGAGAATATCAAGCCCTCCGTTTATATCGCCATGTTTTTATGGAATTGACACACCAACAAGGAGAGAGCTCATAGCATCAAGCCATACTATCGAAGAGATAAGAAGACATATTACTGCTGATAGTTTAAAATTTTTATCCTTAGACGGAATGATAAGAGCAACCGGCAAAAAGAATTTCTGTACGGCATGTTTTACCGGCAATTATCCCATCAAGCTAAAGAACTCGCCTGAATACGGCACGCCTCTGCCGTTTATATAACCTTGCCTTACGGCAACCCAAACCCCAGAGGATGTTTTTTCTATACTGCGGGCTGTGTCGATGCGTAAGTCAGGTTACAAACAAGTCAACAAATATAATGAGACCACTGCATAATATAAAAAATCTTAAAATTTGTTGGTAAGTTAGATTTTTATGGAGCCGGCAGCTGGAATCGAACCAGTGACCTGCTGATTACAAATCGTTTACTTGCATATAAAAGGTGAATATAATTCAATATCATTATCTAATAATT
>CAZAPZ010000043.1:0-12366 GCA_964487285.1 uncultured Campylobacterales bacterium
CTGCTTTCCTCTATGCTCACATTTTACTTCTTTGAAATTAACCCGGTTAGTCCTGTGGAAGTTTGCCTCGCCTATCTGTCTGCGTGCGGTTCGCCCGCACAGGCAGATAGGAAAGCAGATATTGTTGGGAATTTGAATATTATGCATTAGTCTCATAATAAGGGGAATATTATGTGGAGTAAGCAATCGGTTATTAAAACAGCCTTGGGTCAAGAATCAGCCGATATTATTGTATATAACGGAAAAATTGTTAATGTAAATACACTTGAGATCATGAATGGATATTCTATTTTTATCAAAAATGGGTGTTTTGCTTATGTTGGTAATAATGTAGCCGACGGGTCAATAGCGATAACACTTTAAGAATTGATGCCGAGGGTGCATACATCACTCTCGGACTTATAGAAGTTCACACGCATATATCTTACTATTTCAAAATTGATGAGTTTGTCAAATGCGCAGCAGCTTCAGGAACAACGACTGTCATAACCGAAACAAGTGAGTTGAGAAATGCTCTTGAAAAAGAAGGTATAGAGACTTTTTTAAATCAAATAAAGAGCATGCCTATTAAACTGTTTATTACAACACCTTGTTTTGCCCCGCTGCTTACCTGTTTGGAAACAAGCAGCTCTATAAATTCTGACGATATAATATCACTTTGCTCAGATCCGAGAGCATTAGGTCTTGGGGAAGCATATTGGCCGAAAGTTGTGTATCCCGATGAAAGAACGGCGAAACGGTTTGAGGCGGCGGAAAGATATAATATTAAATCTCAGGGACATTCTGCGGGAGCAAGGGGCAATAAACTTAACGCATATTTTGCAAGTGGTATTTCAAATTGCCATGAGCCTATTACGCCAAATGAAGTAGTGGAACGCCTTAGAATGGACATACATGTAGTGCTGCGTGAAGGAAATAATCGGCATGATCTTAAATCTGTGACTCCGGTTAAAGATCTGATATCGGATTTTCACCTTTTATCTGCTTCTACGGACGGAATAAATGCAGCCGATCTCATAAAAGGCCATGTAAATATTGTGCTTGAACGATTGATAGAACTGGGATGGGATAAGCTTACGGCAGTTCAGATGCTTACCATTAATGCAGCTTCCGTATTCGGCATCGATGATAAAATAGGCAGCATTGCTCCTGGAAAAATTGCAGATCTATGCATAGTTGAGGGTATTTCAAAATTTAAACCTAAAACCGTAATTTCAAACGGATGAATCATTGCAAAAGACTGCAAAATTACAGTAGATATAAAATTAAAAGAATATCCTGAAAGTTTTTATCATTCAATAAGATTAAACAAGTTGAAAAAATCCGATTTTAAATATGAAGCGGGTAAAACAGTCGATACAATTATGCTTGGAAAAGAGTTTGTTGCTACGCTTACTCGCATAAACAGAACAAAAGCGCCGGATGATCTTCTTTTCTATGCAGTTTTTGACAGATATGGAAATAATAATGCGGTTTTCAGCTCTTTAATTGGAGCAGGTATAACAACCGGAGCATTTGCCACAACGCTTAATTGGGGCTGCTTTCAGCTTGCAATCTTCGGCAGATCCGTTGAAGACATGGTAGCGGCTGTCAACAGGGTAATAGATATGCAGGGTGGAATCGCGGTTGTTAATAACCTATCTGTTATTGCTGATATTCCGCTTTCTATAGGTGGAGTAATATCGGACTTACCTAGAGTTAAACTTGCAGAAAAGGAATAAGCGGCAGAAGATGCACTTATAAATATTGGCTGTAAAATTGAAAATCCGTTAACTCGGCTTCAAACACTCTCATTTACAGGGCTTCCATTTGTTAAGCTTACCGATAAGGGGCTAATTGACGTGAAAAATCGGAAAAAACTAAACAATACAAAAGATCTATAATGATCCAACCTCATAGATACGTTTTTGCAGATTCTCTTTATGGAAACAGTTCTGAGTTTATTGATGCTATAGAAAAATAGACAAATCTAACTTATTTTCGGAAGGATTATACTATGAATTCTATTTTCCATGTTGGTGTGAATTTAGGTTACTATTTCCAGCAGCGTGACCGATAAGGTTTTGAACTATTGTAACCTGGATACCTGATTTTAGCAGCTCCATTGCTCTTAAGTGTCTTAGTATATGAGAATGACCAAGTTCCTTTGGTATTCCGGCTTCTTCGGATAACTCATAGAATTTCCTTCTGAAGTTATCTTGGTAAAGGTCAAGTTCAAACTCTGCTGTAAACTCTTTTTCTGTCAAATTAGGTTATTCCATTACATCGGAATTCTCGTTGCCGATAGCATTATTTATAGCAGTCTATCTGTCATATCTTTTAGATATAGGGATAATATTTATAAATAATGTTGTTCTTTTGCTAAATCGTACAATTTAATTTCTTTTAGTTTATCTACTGGTACCATAATTGTAGTTGTAACAATGCCTGGCAATCTTCCGATTTCTATGCCCCCCGTGATAGTCGTTAAGTTTAATATCTTTTCTCTTGAGTAATTTAGTAGCTTAGATAAACGTTCAACGGAGTTATCAAAAGCTTCATTTATATTTAATCCACTTCCAACCTGTTGAATTGGAGCAACCTTATATTCGATCTGATGAAATTTTTTTGCCAATCTGTTTATTGCATTTTTTTCTTTGCTCGAAAAAGGTTTTGCCAGAAATGGGAGATCTTCGATCATCGGGAAAACAAGAGGTCCTTCTATTTCCAATCCTTTTATGACATGTACACTTATCTCTACTCTTGCAGACACATCTGTGGTATGTCCTGCTACCTCACCGTCACCTTGCATAGCATGGACATCTCCTATAAATACACCGCCACCATCAACTTTCACCGGACATACAATAATAGCGCCGGCTCTTACAGTGTTAATATCCATATGAGAATCGGTTCTAAGACTAAGCTGTTCTTTTGTTATTGCGTATTCATGCAACGCACCTATTAAAAATTGTCCAAAATCACCGGCATTATGAGAATCGGGCATATTTATCGGTGGAGTGGTACCAATATTTCCTATAAATGGCCTCATTTTTGATGCCGTTCCTACAATATCAGATGGACACATAATTACTATAGGATTTTGCTCAGAATTTTGTGGAAGTGCCATAACGCTCCTTGCGTCCTTGGCTAATTTTCGAGATTCATTCTTGTTGACGGTAAATCCAAAACCTATATCGTTGTCAAATACCATTGTATAACCATTAGCAAATTTGAAGGGGCTAATTTCTGCCCCACAATTTGCACACCTAACCGCTTCCTGACCCACTCCCACTATTTTTGTTATTGGATTTTTTGTTCCGCAACTCGGACAGTACCTGTCTACATAAGGATCGCTTTTGTATCTATCACTTTGAAGCGCGGGCACACCGGAAGATGTTGCAAGAGACTTAACTTCTATTTTATTTATATAAATGGCAATAGCATCTCCAATTTTCGCATTTTCAACAGCTACAGGTTTAGTAACTTCGTGACCACCTTTAAATATTGGCGTGATCATCGGCCCCCAACATCCAGGTGCAGTATCTACTGATATTATGCCACCGTTTTTCACTGTACCTGCAATATTTATAGATGGACCAATAATACCTCTACTGAAACTCTCAACATTGATATTCTCCAAAGACTTCATCTTTTCACCTCCTAATCTTGCTTTCCTGGATTTGGTATATTGCAATTGATATAAACGACATCTACCGGAATAATATACTTTACGGTTGTCAAACTGCTATGTTAATCCCATAAATTCACACTCAACCTATTGTTTCATTTATAAATTATATGCAAAATTTTTTGGTACTGTAGCAGTATTATAGCATCCCAAAAAATTCATACAACAAAAATAGAATTCTTATTGCAAATGCTGCAACGAAAACGAGGTAGAAAGTGACCTGATCGCATTTTGCAATAGAGGGTGTAATACAAAAATATAAAACGCCTTACATATTTAATCAGATCATGGCAGCCAAAGCAGATCAAATAAAGTTATAGGTTTACTTATAGAACATAAATATCAATTTCTATGAGCGGCTTGGCAGGTATCCTGATTTGTGTACTGTTTTGGTAAAGTCGGGTGGAAATATCTCTATTTATTAGTTTTGGAATATTCAAGCACTGTTTTGAGCACGTAATCTGTATGCTCACCAAGTACAGGCGGATGTGTAGGCTGTTTTACAGGGTGATTTTTTAGTTTTATCGGATTACCAACAAGATTAAGTTCTCCGAAGGGATGCCTAACTGTTTGAACCATATTGCGAAAAATAAGTTGAGCATCTGAAAATACTTTATCAATTGTTAAAATTTTACCGCTTGGAATAGATTCTTTCTCCAGTACTTCTATCCACTCAGATACGTTTTTTTCTAAAAATATCGGTTTCAGAAGAATAATTAATTCTTTTCTATTTCTTACTCTATCAGAATTAGTCTTAAATCGCTCTCTTTTTAATTTATTATTGCCTGTGATGCTTACAAATCTTCCCCATTGAGCATCGTTGCCTATAGCCAGATTGAAATATTCGTCTTTTGCCTTAAATGTTTGATAAGGAACAATATTGGGATGGGCATTGCCAAATCGTTCCGGTATTTTCCCCGAAACAAGGTAGTTGCTTGCCACATTTGCAAGCCAAGAGACTGCAGTATCAAAAAGTGCAATATCGATATATTCACCTTTTCCCGATTCCTCTCTTTTATACAAAGACGCTAAAATAGCAATTACAGCATATAACCCTGCTACTATGTCAACTATTGCCACGCCAGTCTTCATAGGTTCTCCATTAGGCTCGCCTGTTATGCTCATTATGCCCGAAATTCCCTGTATAATAAAATCGTATCCCGACAGTTTACTTTTAGGACCGTTCTGACCAAAACCAGTGAGAGAACAGTATATTAGTTTTGAATTTATTTTAGATAATGATTCATAATCAAGACCGTATTTTTTAAGTTCGCCCACCCTGAAATTTTCTACAACTATATCTGACTTGGCTGCCAAATCTTTTATAACTTTTTGGCCTTCTGCACTTTTTATATCAACGGTAATACTTTTCTTATTTCTATTGGTGCAAAGGTAGTATGCGCTTTCGGTTCCAAAATAGGGCGGCCCCCACGACCTGGTATCATCTCCCTTGCCTGGTCTTTCAACCTTAATCACCTCCGCTCCAAGATCCCCCAAAATCATTGTGGCGTAAGGAAGGGCAAGGACTCTTGAAAGATCCAATACCCTTATGCCTGATAAACAATACGGACTTTTATTGTTCATTATACCGGTTTGGAAAAAGATAAATTGGTTTACAGGTCGTAGCAGACTCAGGACAAACTACGCATATACCGTTTCGTTGCATCTGAATGGTTGCAACGCTTGCAGGATACGATTCATTACTATTAAAATGCATTCTTTCGTAAAAACTCTTACTGTTTATTTTTCTTAACGCATTTCTAATACTCTCATGATTTAAGTCTCCTGCGTCTTCGATTGTTTTTTCTAATACTAGTGCAGCAACCGTTACCTCAGCGGCCTGATAAGGCGGCTCATATCCAAATGTTTTTTTCAACAGTCTGCAATAGCCGTTAGTCATTCCGAAAGGGTCCCCTTTTTTCGACAATGTCGAAACTCGGCTTGAATTGGTGAGTAAACCATAGGCATATTTCCCTGCTATTTTTTTTAAAATCGGTTGATTATACACTTGAAGAGAATGCAAGTAATTTTGTCTTTAAGTGTGCCTTTTCAATTTGCTTCAAAAATGGAATATTTTTACAAGAATGATCTGTAGCAATTATAGCATCTGAATTTTTCATTTTTATTTTACCAGTATATAAAACCATTGCATATTTAAAAGCCATCCCATCCATATCATAAAAATTATCACTCATTCTGCATTCTCACTAAACCAAATATTTTCCCCCAACTTCTTTTATAAAATCCCTATAACATCCATGCCATGTTATGTTTCCATTTTCCAATAAATATAATCTATTTGAATATTTCAGTGCAAAATGCAGATTCTGTTCACCTAATAATATAGTTAAACCGTTTTCGTGTAATTTGGAGATTGTATCTGAAATGGCATCTAAGACAATAGGGGCAAGACCCAATGTAGGTTCATCAAGTATTAATAACGATGGATTCTGCATTAGAGCTCTTGCTATCGTAAGCATTTGCTGTTCTCCTCCCGAAAGTGTGTAGACTAACTGTTTCCTTCTGTCTTTCAATTTTGGAAATAATTTGAATATCTCACCCAATTTGTTATTTATGTCATTCCGCTTTAAACCAAATCCACCAAAAAGTATATTCTCTTCAACGCTCATATAACCAAATAACTCTCTTGTTTCAGGCGTGAATGCAATGCCAAGATTTATAATTTTTGCAGTTGTTTTTCTCTTGATAGATTTACCACGCCATTTAACATCACCTTCATAGCTTGCAAGAGACAAAATAGCTTTAAACAAACTGGATTTACCAGCTCCATTAAGTCCAACGACACTCACAAATTCGCCTTCTTTGATCTCTATCTTAACATCTCTTAAAGCTTCTGCTTTACCATAATGTAAGCTTTTAATGTTTATGTCTATAATTACATCCTTAGAATCTGCATCTTTTATTTGCATAGCAACATTGCTGACCTCTTCCATCCCTTTACCAATAAAAACTCTTTTCACTTTTTCATTTCTAATTACATCACTTGGAACACCCTCTGCAATCTTTTTACCCACATATAAAGCTATAAGCCTATCAACAAGTTTATAAACAGCTTTTACATTATGATCTACAAGTATAATTCCATGATTCATATCCTTAAGGGACAAAATCAACTCAGAAACTTCTTTAGTTTCTTGTGGCGTTAAGCCTGCGAATGGCTCGTCAACAAGCAAAAGTTTTGGTTTTAATGCCAAAGCTTTTGCTATTTCCATTTTACGTATATAACCAAATGGCAACGATTGCGGATACTTATACAGCACATCCTTTAAGCCAACAAGTTCGCCTATTGCAATAGCATCTTCCTCGATCTTCTTTGCAAATTTCATATTAGTCAGACTATCAGGCAAAAGCGACAGTTTGATATTATCCAAAACCGTCTGCCTTTTGAGTGGTCTTGAATGCTGGAATACAATAGCAATACCCATATTAATTCTTTTATAAATCGGTAAACGGTCTATTCTATGGCCATTAAATTTTATAATGCCACTATCCGGTTTATGCACTCCGGTAAGCAATGCTAACGTTGTTGTTTTTCCCGAACCATTAGGACCTATTAAACCTAACAACTCCCCACTTTCAACATAAAAGCTAACACCATCTACGGCCTGCAAACCTCCAAAATGTTTTTTTAAATCTAATACCTCAAGTAATGCCATAAATCTCCTATTTATTTAAGAATATACCAACAATACCATCCGGTATAAGTATCATTACAATCAAAGCTAAAATTGAAACAGCTGCATAGTCCAATTGCCCCAGAAATTGCAACCATTCGCTTGTTAAAACAATAAACAAAGCACCTAATATGGGTCCTACAATTGTACGCCTGCCGCCTACTATTACAGCTATGATAATTTGCAAACCAACCGCAATAGAAACAACGATACTTACAGATGCCGTACCCAAATAAAAAACTAACAACGCTCCGGACAAACCGGAAAAAAACGCACTCAAAACAAAAGCTAAAATTTTATACTTTACTATGTTAAAGCCCAAACTCTCAGCTTCTATTGGATCTTGCGCGCTTGCTTGCAATATCAAACCAAAAGGGGAAGAGGTGATAAAAATGAGAATAAGGGCTGTAATAACAACAAGAATAAGCGCATAGTAGTAATTTGTTATACTGCTTAAAGAAAGGACTCCTCTCAATGAAATGCCTATCTCTCCACCCGTGTATTGTGCAAAGACGGTTAGAAGCTCCTCAAGCAATAATACAGACACTAAAGTTACTAGGCCAAAATAGGGGCCTCTTAAACGCAAGGCAGGTGCGACGAGCAATATACCCGCCACAACAGCTGCAATTGTTCCAAATATAATGCATGCGGCAACAGGCAAAGAGGTGTTGATATTTAATAAAGCCGCAGTATATGCACCAATGCCGATTAAAAATGTAGGGCCAAAATTAACTTCACCTGAGTAGCCGAACAAAAGATCCCATGACATAGTAAAAACAGAAAAATAAAATGCTATTGTTAGAACACCTATAACATATAAAGATAAGAATAAAGGAAAGAAACTAAATACAGCTATGCTGAATATACCAAGTTTTATCAAATGTTGTTTTGAAAAATGTAAACCCATCGGCTTATCTAAAACCTCCCAAACAAACCTTTAGGTCTTACTAAAAGTATTATAATAAGTATAACAAAAGCTGGAATTGACGTATACGATGGAGAAATCAAATATGATGTGATTATACTGATATATCCTATTATATAAGCCGCCAAAACAGAACCGATAAGAGAGCCTAAACCGCCTAGCACTACTATCGAAAAAGCTAATCCTGTCAAATCAGGTGCACTTGATGCACTTGCACCCAAAAATGATGCCAAAAGAATGCCGGATAAACCCGTTACGATACCGTAAATTCCCCATAAGATGATGTACACATTTTTTAATTCTATACCCATAATAGCAATACCCGTATGACTCATAGAAGCAGCTAAAAGCATCTTGCCTGTCTTTGTTTTATTAATAAAAAACCATAATAAAATCATAATAATCAAGGAAATGCCTGTAAGTATAACCTCATTGTATGATAGATTTAAACCAAATGTATGTATAACACCAATCGCAAAAGGTGGGATAACTATCGGCGATGACCCAAAAAAATAATCTAATAAACCTTGCAATACCATAGACCATAGAAGCGTAGCAGTTAGGATAAAAACTTCTTTCTCGTCCTTAGGTATTTTGTTTGATTTATCTAAAGGATTTATAATAAAAAAAAATAAGATATAAGATATAATAGTGGATGCCGTAACGCCACAGATAATACCCCAAATAAGAGATAAGTGAAATGAGCTTATGGCAAACCACGCTACGATAGCACCAACCACTAAATATGCACCGTGTGAAAGGTTTAATATTCCCGCTGTGCCAAATATTAATGAAAAACCTATAGCACCTAATGCATAAATAGAGCTTACTATAAACCCATCAACTAAGATTTCTAAAAAAATGTGCATCTTATTTACTTTTCAACAAAGATGCACATTGATTTACTTTTTTTTAACAAAATTTGGTAATATTACAGAACCCGCGGCTGCATGTGATGGCCATACAGTTACTAATTTACCATGCTGCCATTGTAACATAACACCGGTAGCATGTCCCTTACCCCATTTTATGCCATGTGCAAATGGGCTTTCTTTTCCATAGAACTCTATATGACCCATTACACCTATATAATTTGTTTTTTCTAATGCATTAATAATTTTAGTCTCATTCATGGATTTCGCTCTTTCTATAGCATTTTTCAACACATACATAGCATCATATGTAGTGTATCCGGCGTACGCAGGTGTTATGCCAAACATTTTCTTATAAGACTTAACAAACGGTATGGTTTTTGGTGTTATGGGAGAAGGTGATCCTTCGGCTTGTGTTATAACACCCTCTGTTGCACCGTTAGTTTTACTCCAAAAACTTGATGTGCTTGCTTGTGCGTTAATACCTACAAGCAATAAAGGAATTTGACCTTCATGCCATTGAACCGTTGACTTGAGTCCAACGTGTGCCCAACCAGTTACAAGTATATCGGGATGAGTTTGTTCTATCCTACTGAAAATAGGAGCAAAATTATTCGTTTTGGGAGAAAATCTAACATGCCCTAAAACTTTTAGACCTGCTTTGGGTAAACATTTTAAATATTCGTTGTCAAGCGGCTCTGTCCATGCGGCATTTTCACTTGCAACATATGCTTTTTTATAACCAAACTGTTTAAGTAAATCATCATGTATAAAGCGGCATACAGTTTTAGCCATTTCTATAGCGTTATATTTGAACTGAAAATTATACTTATATGTGTTATAATTTTTGTGCACTAATTCCGTTATTTTAGGATCTGCTGCACCTGTAGTTATGTATATTGTATGCAAACGTGCAGCCCATGGTTCTAACGATAAAGCAATTTCACTGATCCAGCTTCCCAATACGGCAACTACGTGGTGACTATAAACATCTCTTTGAAAAGCCTCCACTGCATCTGCAGACTTGAAATGATCATCATATATGTAAAGTTTTATAGGCTGACCGTTAATACCACCCTTCGCATTCATTTTTTTTACTGCAAGTTTAGCTCCATTGACAATAGATTTGCCTACAAGCGTGGAAGTTGAAGAAATGATACCAATATTGATAGTTTTCGAGGCAAAAACATTCTTAGGGGCAATAAACAAAAAAGCAAAAAAAGAGATAAAGAAAAGAAACCATACCCTTTTAACTAATGAACTCATAATAAACCCTCCTGAAATAATTTGTAAAGTATGTTAACATTCTAAGCCTCCACTGTCAAGAGAGATTTTAAAAAAGATACAAAGCTGCGGCTAATGTTAAAGCTAAAATAAAATCCTCACCCAAATATGCTAAACTTTGGTTGATATGTAAATGATATCGAAGGGAGGCAGGAGTGAAAGGAATGGGAATAATATATACAATAAAAACATTATTGAGCAGGGAATGGAATATTTCGAGGATAGCAGGAGAAATAGGCGTTGACAGAAAAACGGTACGAAAAATAAAAAGGAGAATAGAAGCCGGCGACCTAAGCGAACCTGTAATAGTAAGAAAGAGTAAGCTGTATGAATATACGGATATTATAAAAGAATATACTGCAAAGGATTGGAATGCTTTGGAAATATTCAATAAGTTAAAATTCGATATGGGCATTGGAATATCATATAGCAGTGTAAAACGCTATATTGTAAAAACACTTTAAAGTTCAGGAGACTTTTATGCCGCTGATATGTGCTCCGGGTGAAGAGGCTCTGATAAAGGCAAGGTCGAAGCCGGTATAAAATATGTTAAAAAAAGCTTCTTCAAACATATTGAGACAAAGGATTTGGATACTATTAAAATCAAACTGAAAAATTGACAGGAAAGTATATGTAATAAAAGAATACATGGAACAACAAGAAAAATACCTAAGGAAATATATGAAAAAATAGAAAAGGCTAAATTATTAAAACTACCCGATACCAAATATGATTGCGCAGATTCAAGCAGTAAGAAAAGTAATAATTATGCTCATATTTTCTATGACTATAGTTTCTATATCGGTACCGGCTAAATATGCAGGGAAAGAAGTTTTAATAAAGGATGCTGGGAAGATAATTAGAATATACGATGGTGCATTAGAAACAGCACTTCATACCAAAGTCGAACAAAAAGGAGAATTTAAGACTATGAAACTACATAATCCTCATAAAGGGGAAAATAAAAATCTGAAAGAAGAGGCAATGGAATACGGTAGAAATATCTACATAATTTACCAATCAATGAAAAAGCAGGATAACAAAAGCTGCAATAAACAGTTTAGGGGAATACTGAGTCTGATAAAAAAGCAGGATAAATTAACAGTTGATACGGCCTATAAAAAAGCTATGGAATTTGGAGTATTGAGCTATAGAGAAGTGAGAAATCTTTGCAAAACAAGAATGGAAGTCGAAAGCATGGAAACGGAAAATGGCTTTTATCATAATTTGTCAAAGTATGATGAACTGATCGAAGGAGCTTCCCATGCAGCAAATTGAAACAAAATTAAAGTTATCCGGTATTGTCAAGAGCCTGGAATTAAGGAACCGATATGCGATAGATAATCAGCTAAGTTATATGGAATTCATAGAGCAGCTTGCTTGAAGATGAAATGGATAGCAGAAAGACCAATAGGATGAAAAAGATGCAATCCGGATCCAGGCCGGCTCAAAATAAAAATATAGAAGAATCTGATTTTTCATATCAACCGAAGCTCAATAAAAAGGCTATATACGATTTGCCAGTATGCAGCTATATAGAAAGTGGAGAGAATATAATATTTATGGGGAAACCCGGAGTAGGAAAAACTCATCTTGGCTTGTATTGGGGTTAGAAGCAATCAAGTAAGGCTGCGCAAGCATATTTTACGGATGCATCGCTGATGTTTTGTGAACTATACAAAAGTCGAATAGAAGGCAGATATGAAAAGGCATTGAGAAAATATATGAAACCGGATTTGCTGATAATAGACGAGACGGGCTTCAAGGCAATGAAGAAAGAGGCTGTTGACGACTTTTTCGAAGTAATCAAGACAAGATACGAAAGGAGGTCGATAATATTGACAAGCAATAGAAATTTTGAGGAATGGGATAAGTTGTTCGGGGATCAAGTGCCGGCATCTGCAATACTGGACAGGCTTC
>CAZAPZ010000044.1:0-12092 GCA_964487285.1 uncultured Campylobacterales bacterium
AAGAATGTTTGGGTTAATTCAAAATATTTTGTAAAAAATATGGATAAGGTATGGAAGTTGGCGTTTACTTTATTTAGTGAGAGATGTTCTATGTGCCACGCTTTGCCAAAAACAACCACTTTTACGGCAAATCAATGGCCTGCAACGCTAAAAGTTATGACTCGAAGAGCTGCTTTCAGTAAAAAACAGGCAGATATAGTTTCAAAATTTCTTCAATACCACGCAAAGGATACTATCAAATTTAAAAAGTAACAAGTTGACTTTGATTCAGCTTCCTAATTTTGTGTAAATCATAAAATTGCCTAAAATAAAATAGAGTGAAAACACAAATAGGAAAAAATAGAAGAAAATAATGAGACCTTTAAAGAATGGAAACTTTTAAAAGTATAGAATGAAAGAGACGGCGGAAAATGGCTTATTATGCAGTGGTTTTATGATGTTGCGATGTTGGGATATTTTTCACCCCATATCTTATCAAATTTATCAAGTGCAGTTTTTGCCGCCTCTTCAGGAAGAGTTATATATGGATATGCATAGATTAAATTCTCCTGTTTTGTCTTGAAATTCATATCTGTTCCTGCTATCAATCGGACCTTGCATCTACTTTAGTATAGATATTATATCATCGGAAATCTTCTTGGTATCCAAAAAATCGAAACATTTGACATTTTTGCAAGTTTTAGCCCTTTTGTTAATGCAGGTTATATTCCTGCATAGGCTTTCTGCGGTATAACAGTATGACGGAGCATCCTGATTAGAGGAAAAATAGTTTTCCGAATGGGAATCATAACCATAAATTTTAGATGGCGTAGCTCCGAAAATAGAAAAAACGGCAGTTTTGTTTCTAAATTTATATCTACCGTCATTTGAATGTTTATAGCTAGCGGCAATATGCATAGGGCCGGTGTCTCCTGTCAGATAAATATCGGCAAAATCAATCAGGGCTGAATAAGCAGCTATCGGCATTGAAGCTGGTATTACGCAGATCTTTTTACGTTCATAATCAGATAGGTTATCTATGATCATCTTTTCTATTCCAATTATAGAGTGGCCGGCTCCAAGTAGAATAATCTTTACGGATGATAAGCTCAGTACCTTTTTTAAAATAGTTACTTGGTTGGAAAGAGGAATTTGTGTGAAAGGAGACGTTGAATCCGGGTTATACATAATAATAGATTTGACATCAAGAATCCCTGCATAAGTCAAAAATTTTTTTGCTTTATCTACTGCTGCGTCCGAAAGATATAGGTTTGTTCCTCCAAAACTTCTTTTTCTTTTTAATTTAATCACCGCTGAAAATAGAGAATGAACGAGACTATCCACTTGATATAAAACATGATTAATAGCTTTTGTTTTATCATTATAAAGGAACATATAGATTAAAGCAGTTGTATTTACAAATATGCCTTTATCTATCTTAAGCGACTTTTTACTAAAAAATGGACAGAAATTAAAAATAATATCGTAATTTCCATCTATAATGACTTTTTTAACGTTGTCTAAATCTGATTTATTTGGCAAAGGAGAACCGCTGAGAATAGATAAAAGATGTGTTATATCAGGATTGCCGAGGATCAAACCCTTTGCTTTATTATTAATTAGATAATCAATTTCGATATCAGGAAGATAATCCCTTATTGCAGATACTGCTATCTGTAAGTTCACGGCATCGCCTATATTTAGATCGCTAATAACCAATATCCGTTTAAGTTCTTTTAAATTAGTTTTCTTGAGCTGGCGAACGGCAGCCGTCAGACTCATTTTTATGAATAGCTTGTTTCCGGCAAGATGGCAAACTGAATTTAAGAGCTTTGCCCCAAAACGAGGAAATCTATCGGTTATCTTAGATGCTATATCAAAAAAAATCAGGCTAATTCTTAAAAAACCATTGTTGTTTGCCGATCTATAATCTACTTTATCCATAAGCTGTTTCATTCTGTAAATTAGCATGCCTATAACAGTGGATATGCCTCTCATTAGAATTTCCACGCAATGTCAATTGTCTTGCCATCCGTGAAAAATGTAAAACCTTTGGAAGTATGAGTATTGCTAAACAGATATCCGGTCCAAAAGCCTACTGCAGTTTCCATCATAGTATCAGATAATCAATGAGCGTTTTGTACATTCTTTCAATGTCAACGGATAAGGGAATCAAATATAAAAGCGGCTGATGATAGTTGATTGCATACGGTGTTATAACAGACCATGCTGCCGTTACATCACCGGATGGGAAAGATTGATAATTATTATGAAGATTAAACGGCTTAAATTTTGTGGTACTATCGGTTATTCTGTGTCTTGCTCTTCCTGCGATAAACTTTATTCCTCCTGTTATAACCGCTGCGGTTAAGGCGGATTCAACGGATGTGTATGACGAATTTAGTAATTTATTATCTTTTGATATGCATCCGATTGCTCCCAATCCGGCAGTCATCGGCAGAACATAGAGTCCGTTTCCTAACGGAGTAACAAAGTCTGCAAAATGGTTCATTGTTTTATTTTGATTTTTGATAAAGCAGCCTCTCACCGCTTTGTCTGCGAAAAAACTTGCTGCGATTATAGCCGCCGTGCCTAATGCAATATCCTGATTTTGTGCTATTTTCTCTGCACCGCAGCTTATATCACTTTTGTAACTTTGATATAAGCGTGGAATTGTTATGCTGCCGGCAATAGCATTTATGTTTGAAAAAAATAGAACGAAGCATGTAAGAGATGCAATGACTTTTTTTATAACAAATTCTCCTTTAACATTTTGTTATTGCTCGGTTTCCTACAATCGTAAACAATCGCCGGAGGGAGATTTGCCCATACTGGTTTTGAAATTTTCAAACTTTGAAACTTTCTGTTGATTATCTTCTTAAAGCTTCTTCCACCGGGCAGTAATTTGGTATGCAGATAAGTGAATGTTAAGAATTCGCCGCCATCGGAAAGAGCATCGGTAACGATATTTAGCAATCTATACTGAAACATTTTGTTAAATCCGGCGCATGGCAGACTTGAGATTATTACATCTGCATTTTTTATATTATATCTATGCAAATGTTTTTTAAGGTTTAGAGCTGAGTCGTTTATTACAACAGCATTTCGACACCGTTTTTGTGTTATATTTGCCAATAAAGGATCTATCTCAAAAGCAAAAACCGAGGCACTCTTTTTTACTCTCTGGAGTATTTTTTCAGTAAAAACTCCTGTACCGGGCCCCAATTCTACGACTACATCGGCTTTGGATAATAGGGAACTATCGGTTATTAACTTGGATAATCCTTGTGAGGATGGCAATATGGCGCCCACAGATAGCGGTTTGTAAATAAATCGTCTTATAAATTTAAATGTATTATTTGCGCGTTCTATCATAATTCTCCTACTCTTCTAAAACTGTTTTATAGTATAGCAGAAAAAAATCAAATAAATCTTGCTAAAAAATTACAATTTGGTAATCTTTCCTCAATAATAATATTCAGTTATCGAAGATGATAAAGAAGCTGCAAAATATCTAACTTGTGCTATCCCCATTTGTCAATACAATTTTATCTCAATTTCTTATTCCTTCCCTGCTTTAATATTATGCAGTGGTCTCATTATTTTTAAACAAATTTTTTTCTTGTTTTTGTCATTAGACGGAACTATTCTTTCAACTGCAACAAAAAATCTCACAAAAGGTATGGATAGTGCCAAGCCGCATAGGAAAAGTTATTATATGCCGGAGGGTTTTGCTCTTGATAAATAAAGAAGTTGATAAAAAATATCTTTACTCTTTTTTTCTATAATGAAATATGGAGAATATTTAAAATTTTTAGGATTAACGAGTAGGTTTAAATTTTTAACGGACTTTAAATTCTATATTGTAATTATCGGAGCACAATTCTTTTTTATCGTTATTTCCATATTTGTAAAAACTACTGCACATATTAACAATATTCCCTATTTTTTTATAACCCAGATTTATATTGCAGCGACAGAAGAACTGCTTTTTAGAGGAATTATACTTGGATTTTTAAGAAAATATATCTATTCAAGCAATTTTGGTATAAGCAGTGCCAATATATTAACCGCTGTGATTTTTTCAGGTTTTCATCTCCTTAATCATCCGCTTTTATGGGCTTTGGGGACATTCTTTCCAGCTTTAATATTCGGCTACTTCAGAGAGAAATATAGCTTATGGCCTGCTATCTTTCTCCATTTTATTTATAACAGTGAATATTTTTTATTTTTCTAATAATTCTTTCTCTTTTAAATAGATAAATTGCAGAGAACAGTAAAAACAGTGGTAAGCTGAAGCCGACATAATTTTGCATGCCGATTGCGCAGCCGCCTCCTCCATTTCCGTCGAAATTTTTTGTACCTGCAGAGTCGCTTGAAGCTGAAGCTATCTTTTTTATGAGTGCAATAGAAACGTTTTTATATGTTCTTGCACCTAAATTATCAATTACACGCACGGTTGCAGTGTATGTCCCTTCATGATTATATATATGCGTTGCAGTGGGAGAGGAAGTTACCTGATCGGTTATTCCGTCACTATTGAAGTCCCAATCGTACTCCTTTATTCCATTTGAATCAGAAGCAGATACATTGAATGTTACCTCAAATGGGACAGTCTCCGTATTTTTAACAGCCGTCAAACTGTTTATTACCGGAGGAGTATTGCTTGATGTCAGCATTCCGTACAGATTTAACATTCCACCTGATACTTTATCGGTGGCAATTTTATCTGCTCCGGATATAACACTATTGATCAGTTCGGACGGAGATTTATCAGGGTAAACCTATGCGGCAAGTGCAATCGCACCTGCAGCAAATGCAGAAGACGCAGAGGTTCCATCCGCAAAGGTGTATTGATCGCCTGAACTGTCATAATATGTGCTTAATACATTGACACCTGGGGCCATGAGCTCAACAGACGATTTACCATAATTTGAAAAGGATGCTATTGTATCTGAGCTGTCAGAAGCAGCCGCCGAAAGAATATTTGGCAGGTTGTATGATGCCGGATATGATGGATTGATGTCATTATTCTTGCTTTCGTTTCCTGCAGCACTGACGAATACTATACCTGCATTGCCTGCTGCTTTGATTGCATCTTTCAATATGCTATCGTTGTCATAACCCCCGAATGATGCGTTTATAGCGACGATATCTACGCCATATTTCTTTTTCATGTCAATTATATAGTTTATGCCCTCGATAATATCAGCATAGGTTCCTATTCCTTCCGAGTTAAGAGCTTTGATTGCCATTATCTTGCATTTCCATGTAACTCCCGCAACACCTATATTATTATTTCCAACTGCGGCAATTATTCCTGCAGTGTAGGTTCCATGACCCTCATTATCCATAATATCGCTATTTCCGTTTATCGTATTAATTCCGTAAACATCATCAATATATCCGTTGTGATCATCATCAATATCATTTCCTGGAATTTCACCCGGATTTTTCCATACATTGGCTTTAAGATCGGGATGATTATAGTTGATACCCGTATCAATATCTGCCACCACAACACTGCTATTGCCGGTTGATATATTCCATGCATCAAGAGCATCAATATCTGCTCCGGAAATCCCACGAGTTTTATGAAGTCCAGTAACCACTTGACCCGTGTTGCAAAGTCCCCATTGATCGCTAAAATCGGGGTCATTCGGAATGAGCAGGACTCGTCTTATGTAGTTTGGCGATACTTTCAAAACATTTGGATCATTTTTGAGTTCTATTGTCATCTGAGAAACAGATTTATTTGATTTTAGCAGGATATAAGAGAATTTTTTCGGCATTACCGACGACAGCCTTTTTATATTTGCAGACCGATAGATTTTACTTGAAACAAATCCACCGTTTTTAAGTTCGACAATGACCTCACCGGGTCTATATTTTCCCGCAACAGCAGAGCGGTAAATAAAAAAACTCAATAGCAGCATAAACAAAACGACTATTTTTTCATACATTGATTCATCACTTCTTTAATGCTTTTCTTTTGTAATTTAGCCGAACAGATTTTACTATTCTCTCTTTTTCAAGCAGAGCTTTTATAGTGTCTGCGGATTGCCGCAATCTTATTAGGACGATATAGCCTTTTTCGGGCTGTTTGTTAAGAAATCTGATATAACTTATTTTATTTCTAATAGCAAATTTATTAATCTCTATCTTGGATACTCCTTTGTAGAACTCAACAATTACAGCATTCGACTTATAGGATATTTGCATATTCGGAGTAGATTCAGCGTATGAACAACTTGACAAAATCAAAGGAAGCAGTATGGGCAATAACATATTTTTCATAATTTATATTATTTATAGTATGAACAGATAGCAAAATCAACCTGAATTTCATTCTTCTTGATAAATGTTTTTATATATAAACATGACTTTTTTGATTTAATAAATAATCTATTGCAGTATTACTATCGCTTCCAGATTGTTCCAAATATAATATCAATAATTAGATTCAATTGTGAGGTAGCAATTTTATTTCTCACTGTCCATATATTAAGATAATGAGACCAACGCATAATATTCAAGCTCCCAACAATATCGGCTTTTCTACTCAATGCAAGGCAAACTTCCGGCAGAACTAACTTGGTTAATTTCAAAGAAGTAAAACGTGAGCGTACAAGGAAAGCAGATATTGCCCGAAGGGAAGGTCAATATTGGGCAATCTTAGCCTTTTGTGGATCTGAATATTATGCATTGGTTTCATGATCAATATTGACAATCAAAAATTCTGTTCTACCATATTTTCCTTTAGGAGGATATGATTGAAAATAAAAAATATTGCTATTATTAGCCATGTTGACCATGGAAAAACAACTCTCGTTGACTGTTTATTGCGGTTTTCGGGCAAACTTAGGGACACAAGCGACAGGTTGCTTGACAGCAACGAGCTTGAGAAAGAAAAAGGGATAACCATACTGTCAAAAGTTGCGTCTGTTCAATATAAAGATTATAAAATCAACATAGTTGACACACCCGGGCATGCAGATTTCGGCGGAGAGGTTGAACGTATAATGAATATGGTTGATGGAGTTTTTCTTCTTGTTGATTCAGTCGAAGGTCCTATGCCTCAAACAAAATTTCTTTTGTCAAAAGCATTAAAATACGGTTTTCATCCAATTGTGGTTATCAATAAAATTGATAAAAAGGATGCGATGCCCGATGAAGTCGCGGGCAAAGTGTTTGATCTTTTTTACAACCTTGGGGCTAATGCTAAGCAGCTTGATTTCCCGCTCATTTATACATCCGCCAAACAGGGTTACGCGTTAAACGAACTGGCAGATGAAAAAAAGGATTTTACGCCGTTTTTTGAAGCTGCACTGAAATACGTTAGCGATCCTAAGGGTAACAACGATAAACCACTTCAAGTTCAGGTGAGTCTTATAGATTACGACGATTATCTTGGAAGACTTGGTATTGGAAGAATAGTTAACGGAGAGCTCAAAACCAATGATGCTGTTCTCGCTGTTTATCCTGACGGTAAAGAGATAAATGCTAAAATAATGAAGCTCTATGGATTTAAGGGCAATAAACGGACTTCGATTGACTACGCCGGCTCAGGTGATATAATAGCAGTAAGCGGGATCAGCGATATTGATGTAGGTGTAACATTGACAGACAAAGAACATCCGGCTCCGCTTCCGCCTCTTCATATTGACGAACCGACAATGTCAGCCATTTTTTCTGTAAATGACAGTCCTTTTGCAGGTAATGAGGGCAAATATGTTACATCCAATAAACTCAAGGAACGCCTTGTAAAAGAATCAAGATCTAATGTAAGTATAATATATAGGGAAGTCGCAACAGGCAAGTTTGAGATAGTTGCAAGAGGTGAGTTGCAGCTTGCTATAATTATGGAGGAGATGAGACGGGAAGGCTACGAATTCTCAGTTTCTGCTCCAAAGGTTATATTTAAGAATGAAAATGGCAAGAGGCTTGAACCGATACTTAATTTTACAGCTGAGGTAGCTCCTAATTATGTGGGGGCTGTTGTTGAAAAATTGTCTCAAAGAAAGGCATCTATAGATAACATAGATCAACTTTCAAACAATGTATCAAGAGTATCAGGAACTATTCCAACGAGAGGATCGCTGGGATATCATCATCAATTTTTAACCGATACGCATGGTGAGGGTGTTATATATTTTACATTTAAGGAATATGCCGAATATAAAGGTGAGGTAAAGACTAAAAAATTTAATTCGCTCTCTTCGTTTGAGACGGGAAAAGTTACAGCTTATGCCTTGAACAACCTTTCGAAACGAGGTGAATTTTATGTAGCTCCGGGTGAAGAGGTTTACGGCGGACAAGTGGTAGGTTTTACGGCGGTTGATCACGATATAGATATAAATGTTTGCAAAAAGAAAAATCTAACTAATATGCGTGCGGCAGCGGCAGATGAAACGGTTGTAATTAAGCCGCCTGTAAAAATAGGTCTTGAAAAGGCAATTGAGCTTGTAAGTGACGACCAGCTGATAGAGATAACGCCTAAGTCTGTTCGTTTACGCTTTAGATTATTGAGCGCTAATGAAAGAAAAAAGTCTTCAAGAGGAAAAATGTGGCGTGGATAAACTACTCGGTCTTGATGTAGGAGATAAAACGATTGGAGTTGCAAGGGGCAGTACGGATTTTAATATTGCAACTCCTGTTAAAACATTGAAGCGTATAAATGGGATTGAAAATGACTTAAAAAATATTGAAGACCTCATTGTTCTTTATAAGACAGACAAAATTGTGATTGGACTGCCTTTGGGGTTGAGAGGCAACCAAACGGATCAGACAAAGAAAGTTATAGCATTTGCCGATAAACTGAAAGAATCTGTCACTATTCCTGTGGTTTTCTATGACGAGCGCTTTACTACGAATATTGCGCATGACATATTGCATCGGTCCGGAATAAAAAATAAACATCACAAAAAAGTCATTGACCAAATCGCAGCCGTCCTCATTTTAGAGGACTTTATGACATTTCAAAACAGCATAATTTGAAAAAATTGTTTATTATGCAGATATCCGTAGGGATAGTTGCGCTAATTGTTCTGATATATGCTTTTGTGTCATATATTTCATATCTGAATGGAAGGATTAATGTGACACCTGTGATAGTTGCAATCCATAAACATGAAACTGCTACATCAATTATTAAAGAGCTGGCCGCAAAACATGTTATAGAAAAACCTTCATGGCTATGGTATTACTATAAAGTCAAACGCGATAAGATTCAGGCAGGAACATATCAATTTTCAGGCTCTATTTCTCCTATGGATGTAATGAAAAAATTAAAATATGGTAAAATAAAGAAGATAGTAATTAATTTTCCCGAAGGCATAACTGCAAGATCTGTGATCAATAAACTTGAATCTGCAAAGGTTATAAAGCCTGATGTCATAGGAAAGAAAATTTACCCGTTTTTGGAAGGATATTTATTTCCCGATACATACCGGTTTGATATCAACCAGGGAGCAGTTAGCGCCATTACAAAAATGATATTGAGATTTAAGCAAAAAATGAGCCGATTTAATCTTACTGATAAAAAAGAACGGAAAATATTGATTATCGCATCGCTCATTGAAAAGGAGGCTGAACCTGCAAGTAGAACAAAGGTGAGCGAAGTAATATATAACCGGTTAAAAAGACATATGAGACTTGATCTTAATGCCGCTCTCTTGTACGGGCTCAATAAAAAACAGCTAAAGCATTCGGATTTCAGTTCGGATAATCCTTACAATCTGTATAAATTTGCAGGTTTGCCGCCATCACCCATAAGCAATCCTTCTTTGGCATCACTTGTTGCCGCCAATCATCCCGCAAAAGGCAATTTACTCTATTTTGCATCATTAAACGGTTCAACATATTTCTTTTCTAACTACAAAGAAGATAAAAGATGGTTATTGAAAAAAAGATTATCCGGCACAAGTAAATGAATTCTGGAAACTATTCTACAAAATCGATATATATTAAAACGTTCGGATGCCAAATGAACTTTCATGACAGTGATATAATGCAGGAACTGCTTTTGCAAAGTGATTATGAAATAGTGGATGATCCTGATTTGGCGGACACCATAATCTTTAATACCTGCACTGTCAGAGATAATGCTGATCATAAATTTTACAGCGAACTCGGAAGATATTCTAAAGATAAAAAAATCATCGTGGCCGGCTGTCTTTCTCAGGTGTCAGGAGATAAGATGATGAAACGGGCTCCATTTATTCATGCGGTTATCGGCCCTCAATATCTTTATGAGATTCCGTCCGTAATAAAAGGCGGCAAAGTTCTACTTACCGACTGTAATCCAAAGTTTTATTCTCATCATCCACCGTTATCAAGAGTCAGCGTCACTGCTTCTATAAGTATAATGTATGGGTGCAGCCGATTTTGCAGTTACTGCATAGTGCCATTTTCCAGAGGAAAGGAAATTTCAAGAAAGCCCGATGATATTTATAATGAGATATCCATTTTTGCCGATAGAGGCGTAAAAGAAATTACACTACTTGGACAAAATGTTAATGCATATAGATATGACGGTACAAACTTTCAAAAACTTTTGAGAAATATTTCTAAGATTAGCCAAATATCTCGTATTAGATTTATATCTCCGCATCCTTCAAATATGACAGATGATCAGATAAGTACAATTGCGGATCTTCCTAAATGCATTCCACACATTCATCTGCCTTTACAATCCGGTTCCGACAGAATTTTAAAACTTATGAAACGAGGTTATTCGGTATCTAATTATATAAAAAAAGTTGAAAAAATTGAAAAACTGATTAAAGATGCTATATTAACAACAGACATTATAGTAGGCTTTCCTACTGAAACGGAATCTGATTTTAATCAGACGCTTAAGATAGTTCGGGATGTTGGGTTTTTGAACAGTTTTATGTTTTGTTATTCAAAAAGAAGAGGTACGGCAGCAAGCGGCATGGAAGGGCAAGTTGATGAATCGGTATCAAAAAATCGTCTTATTAGATTGATAGAACTTCAGCAAAATATAACGGAGAAAAAGCTCTGTATTTATAAAGATAGATTGTTGTCTATTTTTGTAGATAAGCTTAATAAAGACAGGCTGTCGGGAAGAACCCGTCAGGATATAGTGGTGAATTTGGATGACAATGACGTAAATATGATAGGTAAATTTATTCCGATTATGATAGATAAGGTATCAAAACATACACTGCATGGACATGTGGTATATGGGAGCAAAATGTGCAGAAAATAACTATCGTTGATGTTAATTTTGACCATATGGAGAACTGTGCGTATCTTATATTCAGGAATAAAGCCGATGAATATTTTAAGTTGAAGATTGCTAAAGAGATAGGCAAGAAAATTGAACTGCTTATCTACAATGCATTTCCTTCAAATAGAAATAGCATATATAATAGTTATATTATGCTTTTAGAAAATTTTGGACTAATAATAAACTCTGTAATTATCTCAAATAACGAAGATTCACAAACCGCAAGACTGATTATGAGCGAAGAGAATAATACGATAGAGATAGAAATGGATATAGACGATGCACTAATGGTCGGCCTGATTACAAATGCCGATTTATTTGTAGATGATGATACCGATGTGGAAGAAGATGTAGTTCATAACTGGTATGACCTTTTTTCTAAGATTCTGTGACTCATAAACTTATTATAGCACTAATTGCTACCCTAATTACATTATCTCTTTTTTACAAAGTTGCATATCTGTATATGAGAGGAAAAACACGCAAAGCATATTCTTGGCTTTTTATTACAGTTGCCTTTCTCGTCGTGTCTATATTTGCCATAAAAATAATTAGTGTAGTTTCGGAAAGTAATCTCATTATTAAAAATATTAGTTATGAACATATATATAAGAATGATACTATATTGATAAGGGGACAAGTAACAAATATCGGCACAAATACCGTAAAGAACGTTTATCTTAAACTTAAAATCAGCAATAATGGTGCTGCCGGAGGAAAATTAACACTGTTTGCACCAACTCAGAGTTTTAGAAGGAGAAAGACTATAAGCAAAAGCCTTTTGAAGGGGAGTGTTTCTCTGAAAAAGAAAATTATAGATAAGATCCTACCCGGAAAATCTAAGAATTTTATTTTCTAT